>CAZBZA010000488.1:0-3062 GCA_964495865.1 uncultured Lentimicrobiaceae bacterium | reverse complement strand
TGAGAATAATCATTCCGGTTGGTGAGCAAATTTTCTGCTCATGGCTATTTCATGTTTTTATTTTTTATTTTAGTGGTTTTATCCATCCGGCTATTTATCAACTTTAAATCAGGCATTTGAATTTGAACGCAAATAATCGTAATAATAATGACAATTCTGATAAATTAGAATTAGATTTCCCTTTATGTGTTCAAGATCCTTGAATGGAGTTCAAACGGGTTGATTTCTTTTCTTAAATTTGCTGCTCCGATTTCTTGATATTGATGCTGAAAAACAATTTTTTAAAGTCTTTTCGTCGGATACGGGAAGGCAGTTTTTTAGAGTAATGGAATAGGCCGGGAAATAAGAAATATGATCAAAAAACTCCAGATTTCTTTTCTTTTTATAATTCCGCTGGTATTTCTGTATATCGGCCTACAGTTCGACCGCACCAAATACGGTACCGATCCGGAAAGCGCTTACCTGATGAATGGCCTTAATATTGCTACCGGCAAGGCGGTCGGCCATTTCGATAATCCCGGCACCACCGTACAGGTGTATAGTTCGGTTGTGCTGCAGATTACTCATTTTCTGCGTTTTAATGATCTTGATCTGCAAACGGATGTGCTGCAAAACTCCGAATTTTACATCGAAGTATTGCGTAAAAGTCTTATTGTTTTTAATGCTGGTATTTTGCTTTTACTTGGCATCGCGGTTTTTCTGCTGCTGCATAATTTTTGGGCCGCACTGCTGTTGCAGGTAGCGCCATTTATGTCAGTTACCCTTATCGAAGAATTGTATACCAAAGTTGCTCCCGAACCATTGCTGTTTTCGTCAGTCGCCATATTGATTATTATGATGGTAAAGTATTATACTTCGCCTGCTCCGGATAGTAAAAAGTATGCCATACTTTTTGGAATGCTTTCAGGTTTCGGGCTGGCAACTAAAATGACTTTCCTTCCTATATTGATCATTCCCTTTATCATTCTGAACGGCAATCGCAACAAATGGCTCTATGCAATCGCGGTTATCCCTTCGTTTATCATGTTCACTTTGCCGGCTGCAAAAGGATACATGCATATGGCCAAATGGTTTCTGAACCTGGGAACTCATACCGGAACCTACGGTCAGGGCTCGGCAGGAATTATTGATCCGGTGCAGTATTTCAATTCGCTGGTGTTAATTGCGAAAAATAATATCGCTTTAGTCACAGTGCTGGCGATAGGAATTGTCGTTTTGTTCGTGTTCCGGTTCGCTTTCACTGATTTTAAAGAAAGCAAATGGCGCAAAGAGTTTTATATGCTTTTAGCCGTTTTGGTTGCTATAGCCGGAAGCATACTTATGGTTGCCAAACACTACCATAGTAATCATTACCTTTTTCCTGCGCTCAGCCTTTCGGGATTTGCCCTTGTGCTTGTTTATCTGCTGGTAAACCGGAATCTGCAAGCTCAAAAGACGACGCTTTTCAGGTTTTCACTTCCTGCCACAGTTGTTCTGATTGTTGCATTTTCGCTAACAAATATCCCTACGCTCACTCTGGCATATAAAGGATACCGCATGTCGAACCAAAGCACCGACGAAACGCTTGCACTTCTTGATCGTGACTATAAAGACTATGTAAAAGTGTATTATTACCCGGTTTCGTTTAACGAATTTTCGTCATTGCGATGGGGAAATACGTATTCGCGCCTGTATAGCAGCGCAAAACTAATGGAGTTATTTCCCGATGGATTATTTTACAATGCATGGGCGAAGAGTTTTCAGCTGTGGGAAACAAGTATTCCTGCCGGTGAATTTGTGAAAAAGTACGGTGGCAAAATCCTGCTCGTCGGCGGCCCACGGACATATGAGGAATTAAAAGTGGTTCAGGATGCAGGTCTTAAACTCAAGAAAATTCATGAAGGCCGTGTTCAGGTGGTTTATGAAATTGATACAGCGAAATCTGTGTTTTTTAAAGAGATTTCCTATTCTGGTCCGACCAAATGGAAACTGTCGAATAGTTTCGAGTCCTTCAGCGATGATAATCACTGGATTATGGTTGATGACGATCGCTTTTGCAAAAATAGCGGCCTCACCAAAGAGAAGCCGCGCACAGGAAGTTATTCGTTTGCGCTTCCATCGTTGGATACCTATGCCATGGAGTATGAATTACGTAATGTGAAACCGGGGCAGATATATATCATATCAATATGGAGGTATGGCGGCAGCGACCAGGCATCGGTAGTTGTGTCGTCAAAACAGGCTGGCCAATTCTATGCTAAAAGCAAAGGTTTTACCGAAACGGATAAAAATGGATGGGGAAAACTGTTCCTGACAATCAAAGTACCCGAAAAATTTACAGAGGACAGGCTGAAAGTGTATCTTTGGAATCACGGAAATTCGCCTGCCTGGTTCGACGACCTGGAAATTATTCAATATAAATAGTGAACCTCGTACCGCTCCGAAATTCGAAAATAGTGAACTTTACAGAAAAGAAATAAAATGATTAACGGAAAGAAAATTGTAATTGTATTGCCTGCTTACAATGCCGGTCAGACGTTAGAGAAAACCTATAAGGAGATTCCTTTTGATATCGTGGATGAAGTAGTGCTGGTTGACGATCAGAGTCGGGATAACACAGTGGAGGTTGCGCATCAGATAGGTATAAAGCATGTGTTTCAGCACGAAAAAAACAAAGGGTATGGCGGTAACCAGAAAACCTGCTACGATAATGCGTTGAAACTTGGCGGCGATATTGTAATTATGTTGCACCCCGATTATCAATATACTCCCTTGCTTATACAGTCCATGGCCTACCTTATCGCAAACGACGTTTATCCCGTGGTTCTTGGATCGCGCATTTTGGGTAACGGCGCGCTCAAAGGCGGAATGCCGCTGATTAAATATATTTCGAACCGTGGGCTCACGCTGATACAGAATATTCTTATTAATCAGAAACTTTCCGAATACCATACCGGCTACAGGGCATTTTCGCGCGAAGTATTGCTTGCTATCGACTATCACGCTAATAGCGACGATTTTGTGTTTGATAACCAAATGATGTCGCAGATTATTTATGCAGGATTCCCTGTGGGCGAAATTAC
>CAZBZA010000487.1:1685-3063 GCA_964495865.1 uncultured Lentimicrobiaceae bacterium | reverse complement strand
CTCGTCATTTATACGAACCTCCACATGAGCAGGAAAATTGCGCAGGTTTGCACGTTTGCCAATTTCATGCAGGAACTCAGTAATGGAAGGTAAATAACTCTCAACAATATCTTTTGATGTGATATAAACCCTGTCATTCACATCTTTACCCGACGAAAATATATGCTTCATGATATTTAACACAACTGGATTTCCATCTTTATTAAAGTAACAATCTATTGCAAATTCATCCCCGAAAATACATTCTTCAATAATAAATTCACCGGTGTGTAAAACTTCAGGCGGATAAAGATCGCTGATAAGTTCAATTTCTTTTTTAATAGTGTTGACTGTTTCCGGCCATTCCGCAAGGCGCTCAACTTTATACACACCTAGGCTAAAGAACCCAACGGCAGGCTTTATGATTAAGGGGAAAGTATATCCAGATACATCAAGATCATCGATCAGCTCAATAGTTACACCTCTGTAAAAATAACCCGGATATATGTCCTTTATGAGGTCACGAAAAAGGATTTTATTTTTAAATAACCTTATCGTTGCAGGAAGATTGCTAAGCTGAAGGTTGTTCTCAATCCACGCAATCGAATTTTCGGAATTGGTATAAAGCATTGAGGCATCACTTCTATTGTAATTGGCAACTGCTTCTGCTTCCGAAACTAAATGCAGGTTCCGGTCGGATGCTAATTCAGCGACAATTTTCGTATTGATTACAGGTATTCTGTTTCTTTCGAGTGTTTCGAGTAAAAATGCGGAGATGTATGGCTTATCGAGTAAAATCATGAGTAAATTCTTTCTATCTGTTTTTAGCTTAAATTATGGTTTAACTTATCAATCCCAAACATACCGCTCGTCATAATCCACATTATATTTTTTCAGATATGCCCTGAATTCATTCTGAAAATCTTTTTTCGCGTGGTGCTCATGCTGGTTTTCAATATAAGCGAGCACCCTATCGACCTGTGCCGGATTTACAGAGAATGCGCCATATCCATCCTGCCAGTAAAAGTTACTTAGAGAATAATCCAACGTTTTAATCCACTTCGAAGAATGCGATTTAACTTCCTCTAAAAGCTTCATTAATGCGATCTTTTTTGAGAGCATACAAAGGATGTGTACATGATCAGTGTAACCTCCAACTTTTAATGTATGGCATTCGAGATTGTTACATATTCCACCCAGATAGGCATGAAGTTCAAGTTCGTAAGGCGGATGAATAAGGTGAGCCCGGTATTTGGTGCTGAAGACGATATGCAGGTAATTCTTTACTAAGGACTGTCCCATATTCTATGTCTTTTAAGAGTTCTTGTTACGAGGACCTGCGGCCCATCGTTGATGTGATACGATGGACTGCGGCCATCGTTGATGTGATACGATGGAC
>CAZBZA010000487.1:0-1585 GCA_964495865.1 uncultured Lentimicrobiaceae bacterium | reverse complement strand
ACGATGGACTGCGGCCATCGTTGATGTGATACGATGGACTGCGGCCATCGTTGATATATTACGCCCTTTCAGGGCTTACTTATATACAAGCCCTGAAAGGGCGCAATCTCGGAACGAAGGGTGAAGCCCTTCGTTAGAGCTAATCTGTTAGCCCATCCAAGCCCTGAAAGGGCGGAATATAAAACTACTTCCCGGCCCGTCTCTCCAGTTCATCTCTTTTAAGTGTGATAAGATGGCCGATGGGTTTGCCTTCGCGGTATGATATGACACGGAGCGTAATAGGACCTTCCGGAAGTTCGTCAGGTTGAGTATAAAGTGTTGTAAACTTGTCGGGCATTGCATCATTAATAGTGTAGTATATATCGATATTGGGAGCTTCAGATTCCATGGTCAACAAGAGTTTGCCGTTACGTCGCGACATGTTTATAATCGGGTCGTAGATGGCTTTTGAATAATTTGTTTCTGCAGCATCCGAACGATCGAATTGCTTTTCGACACGCTGAATAAAATTATCCCAGTTCTTACTTTCCTTAGGTGACCAATACACTTCTGATAAAGCCCATGCGCGTGGATAGGTCATATAATAAGCATAACGAAGGGTTGGAATCTGTTCGGTCCACAAATTACCTTGTCCGCCCAAAATGTATTTTGCATCCACGCCATCCGGAACCGGCTCAAAACTATAGCACTTTTTTAACCTAAGGCTGGCATAAATCGGCGGATCTACAGTGCGTTCACCCTGATTATAGTCGAGATATGCAAAAGTAGTAGGTGACATTACCACATCATGGCCCATTTGAGCAGCTTCAATTCCACCTTTTATACCACGCCAGCTCATTACTGTTGCTCCCGGAGCAATGCCGCCTTCCAGAATTTCGTCCCAACCGATCAGTTTTTTGTTGTTTTTCTTCAGAATAGCTTCCACCCTGTTCATGAAATACCCCTGAAGATCTTCAACATGCCTGATCCCCAGCTCTTTCATTAGTTTCTGGCATCCTTCATCCTCTTTCCAATAGCCTTTGTAACATTCATCGCCTCCCACATGAATATATTGTCCGGGAAACAATGCCGCCACTTCTGTAAAAACTTTATCCAGAAACACATACACATTTTCATCAGAAGGATTCAGCGCATTTTCGACATTCATCTTAAAAGTTCCGTTTCCATACCATTCCGAGAATTTACTTCCCGGGCTCACTGTAGTGCTGGTATCTTTTCTACAACTCAGTTCAGGATACGCGGCTATTGCCGCCATGCTATGACCAGGCACATCAATTTCGGGTACGATGGTAACATTTCTGGCTTTGGCATACTGAACAATTTCCCTGATATCATCCTGCGTATAAAAGCCCCCTTCAGTAGCAGCTTCGCCTGGTTTTGGGAACTCACGGCTACCGAAATGCCCTGCCCGCGGAACCCTCCATGCGCCAACTTCAGTGAGTTTTGGCAACGATTTTATTTCGATCCTCCAGCCTTCATCATCAGTAAGATGCCAGTGAAAAGTATTGAATTTGAATCGGACCATTTCATCAATATACTGCTTCACCTCTTCTTTGGTGAAGAAATTACGACTAACATCAAGCAT
>CAZBZA010000486.1:0-3063 GCA_964495865.1 uncultured Lentimicrobiaceae bacterium | reverse complement strand
CAACCGGTTTGTGTTATAAATGCAACGATTTTACCAGCAATGGCACCGATATTGATATTGTTCGTGCGAATAACACTGCTTTGCTGTCAACACACGGCATAGCTTTAAATCAGGGCTTACCGTCTGCCGGTTCAGCCAGTACAAACAAAGATTCCTTAGCAGCCAGCAATACTTTCTCACAATCACAATATGTGTGGAATATTCATAACAATAATAATTCATCAAATTATTATTATCAGCAGTATAAGAATCCAATATCTGTCAAGATTTTACCTAGCCCTGTTTATAATATTGGCATGTTTGTTAACTATAATACAACCTACTACAAGCCCCAGGTGTGTAAAACATGGATAACCGCAGGAGGTATTATCAGTTCGCAATTGCTGGTCGAAAAGGATGCGGCTAAAGCCAATGCAGAAACAGTAACCATGCAGTTGCAGAATACCTTGGATGGGGGAAACACATCCAGCCTCACTTTCGATATTATTGGGAGTATACCTCCGGAAGCACTTGATCTTCGCGACGAATTACTTCAGAAATCGCCTTACCTGAGTGATACAGTACTTAAAACTACTATCCAACAGGAAAACGTGCTCCCCAATGCTATGGTACGCGATATATTGATCGCAAATCCACAGGCTGCTAAAAGTGAAGATATTATGGCAAAACTGGACGAACGATGGGAACCTATGCCCGATTATATGAAGGAAGAAATTGAAACCGGCATTGCTGTTATTGGTGGGCGCGAGCAGTTGGAAGCCCTGCGCGATGGGTGGAAACAACAGGAAAGCTTCCTTTTTAACCGAATTATTGGTAATTACCTGAGTGATACTGTAAATCAAAACGCGATTACTGAATTGAAAACATATCTTCAAAGTGAAAATACAGCTCAGGCTGGTTTCACATTGGTTGATTTGAATTTACATCAAAATGATTACGTTGGGGCAATACAAGCGATAAGCACAATGCAAGCCAATTTAACACTTACCGCTTATGAAAGCCAGCAGGCAATTGATTACCTCACTTTAGCAGGCATACTGCAAGGGCTACAAACGGACACTATTGCATTGTATGCTCTCGACAGCACCAATGCCATTCCCATGTTTACCTTATATAACAGCAGTGAGAACAAAGCTACGGCTATAGCAAGGGATATTCTTATTACAGCCGGGCTTCTTGACTACCAGGAACCAATAAATGGAGGTGATTACTCTAAATCGGGCAGTATTGAAATGACGACTACTAAACCCGGCAGTTCAACCAAACACTCAGTCGATCAATTAAGTGTATTCCCCAATCCGGCAAATACGTATTCTATACTTGAATACGTGCTGCCTGCCAATATATCAAGTGCTGATATCAGAATATGCACACAAAGCGGCATTCAAATATGGCAACAGGACATCAAGAAGGTAAGAGATCAGATAATTGTTGATTTAACTGGCTTTTCAACCGGTAGCTATCTGGTTACACTCAACACAGGGATGAAAACCATTTCGTCAAAATCACTTATCATAAGCAGGTAAATTGTAAAATATGAAACTATACCAGCATCTGTAGCAATGCAGGTGCTGGTTTAATAACTCAACGTATGCTTAACTCCAAATATTTCCTGATAACAATACTGTTCAGTTTACTACTCAGTTTTTGTGGACACCCCCAAAATGTATGGAAAAAACAAAACTATACTCAACCATTTGGGTCTTATGCACTGGATGTTTCCGAAACCTATGACTATGGCTATTTAACAGGCGGGATGATAAGAAGGGTGCTAGCGCCCTACTATGGGTATATCCTTAAGACCGATATAAATGGTGAAAAACTCTGGCAAAAAATAGTGAGCGGCTCAAAGGAATCTGAATTCGTATCTGTAGTTACAACCTCAGATGGGGGATTTATAGCCGGTGGTATATATAATAATGAAGGATATAGGGAGGATGCTTATTTGATGAAATTTAATCCCTGTGCCGAACCCGAATGGTGCTCAATGATACCCGAATCGAACGGTTATTCATCATATATCACAAACACTATACAGGAAGATAAGGATGGTAATTTTTACGCCCTCCGCCATGTGCCAACCTTCGACCCAGTTTACAAGTGGAGTATATCCAAATATAGCCCTGACGGTAAATTGATATGGATTAACAATTATATAGTGGATAATCCGGATTGGCCTATAGGTTCGCAGATTGATCTTCGACTTAATCTTACCAGTGATACGTGTTTATTGGTGAATGGTTCAGTTTATGATACGGTTTTTTATCAAACAGGTGGCATGTGCTCCATGCCACACTGGTATAAGGTGGATAAAAACGGAACGTTGCTTTGGGAAACAAAATGGGATTTAACGGAAGAACAATTTGAAGGCGAAGCGCGAAAAACAATTGAAGATAAAAATAAGAATTATTATAGTGGAGGTTCACTATACCCACCTGTTGGTTTTCCATATATTTTTAAATTGTCGCACAATGGGGATACCATACAAAGCTTTAGGGTATATGATCATCCAAATGCTATAGCAGGCACGATCCAAACATTAAACTTCCTGAATGATACTGCTTTAGCAGTAGGGACTCAATTTGGCACAACCTCTGATGATAATTGGTGGTCAATAAATCTGACAGATACACTAGGTAATGTTAAAAAGGGAAAGTATGAAGAAGATCAGAATATTTTAGTTAAAGCTATTATTACACATGATTCAAAGATAGTGCAACTTGTGCTTGGCTTTGGGATAACCTTTCCTAACAACTGGATAGGCCTCTACAAATTTAACACTAACCTGGAGTACGACAGCATCTACACTGCACCCCGCACGTATGATAGCTTATGTCCGCACCCCATAATAAGCGATACTATACCCATGCCGGGGATATGTATCAATGTTTCATTGCCCGAAGCACCAAAAACAGGTGAAACGCAACAACTAAAGGTATATCCAAACCCGGCCAGAGCTTTTGTAACCATTGAAATTCCTGAATTTTCGGTTACCAATACTGAAACCGGATTTGGCACTCAGCAGCAATTCCGCCCGCTTACCGGCGAAGTACAGCTTTCAAT
>CAZBZA010000485.1:0-3064 GCA_964495865.1 uncultured Lentimicrobiaceae bacterium | reverse complement strand
CGCTGCGGACTATTAAAAATATAAATTTTAATGTGAATCATTAAAAGCATCTATTCATATCATGTATTGAATAAAGTAAAACTACAATTTTCCTTGACTTTATTTTAAACTCAGCAGGTTTTTCAACACGCTCACACCCCGATAAAGCACTTTCATCTCCTTTATTTTTCCCACCTTTTATACCTGTTTTACTTTTGCTTCATCAAACTGATTGATTAAGAATTAAAAACAGTAGTAACTTTTAAACAACAAAAACATGAAAACAAAAGTATTAATTGCAGTTGCAGTTTTGGCATTAACCCTAAGTGGTTTTGCGCAGGAAAAAGAAAAACGTTTTGGATTTGAATTAAGCGGTGGCGCTTCGTTTGCTACCCGCGAATTAGGCGGTGCTGACCTCAAATTCGGCTTTGGTGGCGAAGGAATATTCCACTACCGTATTCTGCCTCATGCAGGTGTTTACGCAGGATGGGGCTATAATACCTTTTCAGCTGAAAATTCATTTGCCGGCAACGAAATCGATTTTGAAGAAACAGGCTATGTGTTTGGTCTGCAGTTTAAACATCCTATCGGAATTTCACCGGTTTCGTATTACGTAAGAGCTGGCGCACTTTACAATCACATCGAGCTCGAAAACACGGATGGCAAAATTATCGGTGATACCGGTCATGGCTTTGGATGGCAGGCTGCCGGCGGAGTTGACATCCCCCTTGGCCGCAACTGGAGCCTTACTCCCGGTGTTAAGTTTAATTCCCTTTCGGGAGATGTTAATATGGAAGGAACCACAACTCAACTGGATCTCAATTATATACAGGTTCGTGTTGGAATACTCAAGAAGTTTTGATTCAAAAAACATATGAGGGAAATTCATAAAGCCCCTAAAGTATCTTTAATTGATTCTGAGCAATTTTGTACGACTTGTAAAGAAAGATTCATTCCACAAACAGGAATGAATCTTTCTCACCTATATTTGTAATGTTTACCTGGTAAATTTGTTAGTTTTTTTTCTTGATGTAATGAAAGAGTTTTTTCTTCACCAGCTAAATGAATTTTTTCCTTTCCGGAAACTATTTAAATTATTGCTTTCCCTGTCTTTCGGAATTCAGTTTGTAATCATCTCCTACAATCATCTGAGCGGGTATCATCACCTCGATAGCATCCTTGCTTTTCTTTCGCATCTGCTTATTGGTTCAGTTGTAAATCTGGTAGCTGCTTTCATAGTATCCATTCCCGATCTGCTTATCATCAGGTATATGGACGGTTTATTTCAGTGGAAAAACAGGCTGCTTACCCGAATTGGCGTCCAACTCAGTTTAACATTGGTTGTAGCTGTTTCGGGTTCCACGCTTATCACTTTGTTTGTGAATTGGATCAGTGCCTATCCGGAAGGACTACCTTCGGTGCTGGTTACCAACGCGCTTATTTTTTCTGTAATCAACATCCTGATGATGGTGGTTCTGGAAGCCTGGCACTTTTTTATCGAAAGCGATAAGGCAAAGCTGAAGTCCGAAACACTGGAAAGGGAGCTCTCGCAGGTGCGGTTCGAAGTACTGAAAAACCAGATCAATCCGCATTTTATGTTCAACAGCCTCAATGTACTTTCGGGACTCATTGAAAAGGATGTTGTTAAAGCCCAGCTTTTTATCGATGAATTTGCGCATATATACAGGTATGTGCTCGAAACCATTGAAAAACCGGTTGTAACGTTGAATGAAGAACTGGATTTTATCCGGTCCTATATCTTCCTGCAGCAGATCCGGTATGGCGAATCCCTGTTGTTCAAAGTAAATCTCCCGGCTGATCTGCTTGCTATGCTTCTCCCGCCCTTGTCGCTGCAACTCGTTCTGGAAAATGCAATCAAGCATAATATTGTCAATCAGTCGCAGCCTTTATGTATTGATATTTTTCACGATATCGGCTGGCTGATTGTCAAAAACAATATGCAACGTAAAATATCATCAAACGTTTCCACCGGGTTGGGACAAAAAAACCTGGTAAAGCGTTACGCTATGATATGCGAAGATATTCCACAGTTTATGGTTGAATCAAATTATTATATTGTCCGTCTTCCTTTAATACAACCCGACTATGATGAACATATTAATCGTTGAAGATGAAGCATTGGCAGCCGACCGGCTCGAAAAAATATTGAAGGAAATAACTCCTGATATTACCGTGCTTGCAAAATTGGGTTCCATCAAGGAATCTGTCAAATGGCTGATGCTGAATACGGCTGATCTCATATTTCTCGACATTCAGCTGTCGGATGGATTAAGCTTCAGTATTTTTGAACAGGTCACTATTCAGACACCAGTGATTTTTACTACAGCTTACGACCAATATGCGATAAAAGCGTTTCAGCTTAACAGCGTTTCGTACCTGCTGAAGCCCATACGTAAAAACGAACTGGCCGAAAGCCTGCAGAAATACAAATCGCTGAAGTCGGCATTCAGTATCGATTTCGATAGTCTGTTATCCGCGATACAAGGCAATAAACCGGAATACCGCAAGCGTTTTCTGATTCAGATCGCCGACAAGTTCCGGAAAGTTGAAATTGAAGAAATTGCTTATTTCTATGCGTTTGATAAAGGCGTGTACCTGGCAACTTTTGATGGACATTCTTACCCGGTAGATATTAGCCTGGATAACCTGGAGAACATCATCGATCCCTCTCAGTTTTTTCGTATCAACCGCAGGTACTTGGTGAGCATGAAATCCATTGCCAATATGTTTGCATGGTCGCGCAGCCGGATAAAACTGGTATTGAAACCACCCGCAGACGATGAAATGGATTCGATTGTAAGCATTGACCGTACAGCAGATTTTAAAAAGTGGATGAACAGATAGCCTGTTCGCGTTTGCCATACTTTCTGACGGGTGCGGGGATAGATTATTCCTGCAATGATAGATGATTTAACCACTAAATTATTATAAATCCGGTTAAACAGGTAAGGTACATGAATTGGTAAAAATTATTTTTGCGCTATGAAAACAAGTAATCTCAGGATGCACGTGGCAAGAAAATAAGACGCGCGAGAATGGGGTGGGTTAAATGGATACGATTATT
>CAZBZA010000484.1:0-3070 GCA_964495865.1 uncultured Lentimicrobiaceae bacterium | reverse complement strand
ATCCAAAACCCTACTCGCTCACAGCCTTTTGCATAATTTCCAGTTCCAAATGTGCCTGTTCCCAGGCTTCCATTTTTAGTTCAAGTTCTTTTTTAAGGCCCTGGTATTCCTGAAAAAGGCGTGTGCTTTTACCTGAATCTTTATGCGTTTCGGGATCGGCAAGCAGGCTATCGTAACGGGAGATTTCATTTTCAATCGCTTCAATTTCCTGCTCGGCTTTTTCAACTTTTACAGCCTGTTTGCGGATTTCGCGTTCCTGTTGTTTCCGCTTTTCGTAGCTGAGCTTGTTATCCGAAAGGTTTTCACCCGATTTCTGTTGTTCAATCCTGCGTGCCTCAAGTTGAGCCAGGTTAGCTAATTTACGGGCTTTTATAAATTCATTGATATCGCCTAACCATGTTTTAATCGTATGATTGCGAAATTCAAATATCTTATCGGTAAGCCCATGCAGGAAATCACGGTCGTGCGAAACAATAATCATAGTACCATCGTAACGCAGCAAAGCATTTTTCAGAATATCCTTGCTGATCATGTCGAGGTGGTTGGTAGGTTCATCGAGAACCAGCAGGTTCACCGGATCGAGAAGCAACTTGGCGAGTGCCAGTCGTGCTTTTTCACCCCCCGAAAGCACTTTCACTTTTTTGTCGATAGCCTCGGCACCAAACAGGAAACTACCCAGGATATTCCTGATTTTCACCCTGATATCGCCAACAGCCACATCATCAATAGTTTCGAAAACCGTTTTATCCGGATCGAGCAATTCAGCCTGGTTTTGAGCGTAATAGCCAATTTTTACGTTATGGCCCAGTTTACAAAGGCCTTCGTGTGCAAGTTCACCTGTAATAATTTTAGCCAATGTAGTTTTTCCTTCGCCATTGCGGCCAACGAAAGCCACAAAATCACCCTTTTCAATGGCCAGCTCAAGTTTGTTGAGTACTAATTTCTCGCCATATTTCTTGGTAAGATCCTTACATTCAACCACTACCCTACCCGATGCCGGTGCCGGTGGAAACAAAAAGTGAATAGCCGACGAATCAGCCGTATCCACTTCTACCCTTTCCATTTTATCGAGCAGTTTGATGCGCGACTGTACCTGCCTGGCTTTGGTTGATTTATACCTGAAACGCTCAACAAATTTTTCGATCTGCGCTATCTGGCTTTGCTGGTTGTCGAAAGCGGCTTTCTGCATTTCCATCTGCTCTTCGCGCATCTCAACATATTTCGAATAGCCTGCCTTGTAATCGTAAATGCGGGCATTCATAATTTCGATGGTGCGGTTGGTAACGTTATCGAGGAAAGCCCTGTCGTGCGACACCAGCAATACCGATCCGCTGTAGGTGATAAGGAAATCCTCAAGCCAGGTTATGGATTCTATATCCAGGTGATTGGTGGGCTCATCGAGCAGAATAACATCAGGTTTTTTAAGCAGTATTTTTGCCAACTCCACACGCATTTGCCAGCCTCCGCTAAAAGTGCTGAGAGGTTTCCGGAATTCGGCCGGCTCGAAACCAAGGCCTTTAAGTATCTTTTCCGACTCTTCCTGCATATTCTGTCCGCCAAGCAAATGGAAGCGGTCAGTAGCCTCTGTTAAGCGCTGTATGAGCTTTGTATAAGCCTCACTCTCATAATCGGTACGTTCGGTAAGTTCAGCCGCATATTTATCCATCAGCTGGTGCTGATGCCGGGCTTCTTCGAAAGCCGTCATAGCTTCTTCGAGAACATTGAGTTTGCTGCCGGTTGCCATTTCCTGTGGAAGGTAACCAACAGAGCTTCCTGACGGACTGGCGACAACGCCCCCTTCGGGTTCCTGCATACCGGCAATAATACGCATCAGCGTGGTTTTACCTGCCCCGTTGCGGCCCACAAGCCCTATCCGGTCGCGGTCGCCGATAAGGAAACTAACGTTGCTGAAAAGGTAATCGCCGGTAAAATGTACAGAAAGGTTACTGATAGAAATCATAAGGGTGCAAAGGTAAGGCTTTTGGCTAAAAGAAAAAGGAGCCGGTGAAAGCTCCTTTTAATGGAAAAATTGAACAATCTAATGCAACACTACAAGTTTCCGGGTGAAGGAATCGCCGTTGGCAGTATAGAAACTGATAAAATAAATACCTGATAGCATGGAAGATGTATTTATAAAAAAGGTTGGTTGGTTGGTAATGTTTTGACTTAGCAATATTTGCCCGGAGGCATTTATAAGCGTGATGGTTTTCATTGGTGTGGTAAATTCAATTTTTACAGTTTCACTGGCCGGATTAGGGTACATTTTCACTTCTGCTGAAGCCTGTCGTTCATCCAATCCCACATTTGTACTTATCAATGCATTTATCATCAAATCCTGGTAAGGAGATAAAACCCAGGAATTGCCGCTTATCATATTTCGCGCGTAGCTCTGACTAACTTTTGGTGCTGTTTCATCCACCCCGATTGGAATACAATCAGGTGCGTTGGTTAATTGGGTTATTGCTATAAAAAAATCATCAGTAACAAATGCATTCAGACCTTTGACCGTAACCCATCCGTAATTGGTTACCGAGGCCGAAACTGAATCAATAAGAGTTCCGGGCAAACCATTTTCACCATCCGAAGCATAAACCGAAACAAGAAAAGGCTGATTTAGAATATTTCCTCCTGAAGGATAGGCACCATCCCCCACAAATACCCTTGCACCTACTATAGATGCAGCATTTGAGTGCAATAAAAATTTAACCGCATTTATATTTCCGGCTAGCTGCCAGGCGCAGTAATTTTCAGCGGTGCCATCGTCGTAAGTGTAAATTACATATCCGCTATCAGAAGGAAGTAGCTCAGGGAATTGCCGCTCATTCTCTTTTTGCCCTGTGTTTACATCGATTACAGAAATTTGTCCACTACCTGTTACGTCAAAAAACAGGCAAAAAACAAAAAGGTAAATCCATTTTATGATTTTCATCATCGTTTCTTTAAAACATAAAGGCGCACTATAATTTTACAAATTTCCTGCTAAAGCTTTCACCGTTTGCAGTGTTGAATCTCAAGCTATAAATTCCTGGTGCGAAATGCGAAACATTCAATTGTAGTTCAGACTGATCCT
>CAZBZA010000483.1:0-3073 GCA_964495865.1 uncultured Lentimicrobiaceae bacterium | reverse complement strand
AGGAGGAATATGTAAACGCTCATTCAGTTACAATTGAACGAAATAGGTAAACTGATGTATTACTAAGGATTTTTAATTCTGAAGTCTGTTTTGAAGACTGTTGACATCTAAAATCGTTAATCCTGAATTGGCTTGCTTAAACTATGCTATATCCAAACTTTAGTTTACAGGCTTCCTGAAACCAAAAAATAACAGCAAGGCTAATATTTCGTAAATTTGTAAAAAAGAATTCATGGGCACAGCACTGAAATTAGATTTAACTTTTGATCAGATACTTTCTCTGGTAAAGCAACTGCCTAAACAGGAGAAGCTCAAGCTGTCGAAAGAATTAGAGAAAGAAGTAATTGAAGCTAAACTATCAAAACTCCTGAAAACATTGCGGACAGACGAACTAAGTTTGGAAACAATTGATGAAGAAGTTGAAACTGTAAGGCAACAGAGTTATGAAAGTCAAAAACATTAAGGTTATTTTTGATACCAATATCTGGATTGGCTTTCTGATCGGGTAACGATTGTCGGGTATAAAACAATATCTGGCTGACGGCCGAATACAAATAATAGTTACAGATCAGCTTTTAACCGAAATAAAGGACGTTACAAGCAGGGAAAAGCTTAAAAAATATTTCCCACAGGAAAGTATTGATGAACTTATTGAGCTTTTGAATATTATTGCTATAAAAATTGAAATTAGACCAACGCACTTCCTGTGCCGTGATCCCAAAGACAATTTCCTCCTTGATTTGATTGACTTTTCAAAAGCTGATTTCCTGGTTACGGGGGATAAAGATTTGCTGGAGCAAAATCCATTCAAAAAAGCTTCAATAGTTTCGCCAACAGATTTTGAACAACTTATGCAAAACCGATAATCTACCTTATTCCGTTATACGAATGTTATAATACACACTTCACTCAGATACAATCTGTTTGAAAAACAGGCGGAGGCCACAAAAGTATTGTTCTCCTGGGCAGATTACAAAGGCGTTATTTGAGGTAGGAGGGCTGCGTTGGACGAATATGTAAGGATAGTAAAAGGAAAGTGACTTATATTTGCTGGAAATAATGAAGATAGTCAATAATGTGATCTACTGAGTTGAGATTTCACATTCGCATACTAATATAAAAAATCGGAGTATGAAAAATCTGTTTTTTACACTATTAATCCTGATTTCTACATCAGGAGTTTACTCGCAAATAAAAGCAATCACCGAAGCCGGTGATGAAGTATGGTTATTTGATGATGGCACCTGGTTATATACCTCGGAAATAGCATCGGATGAAAGCCCGATAAGTGTTAATAATGAGTTGTTTACAAAAAATTCTAAAGCAACATTTAATGTTAAAAGCAACAAAATTGATATTGGAATCTGGATAAATCCAAAGGAATGGTCGTTTACAAAAAACGCTGATAACGATGCTGCGGAGTATCAGTTTCAGAAGAAAGACGAAGATTTATATGCCTTACTCATTGCCGAAAGAGCAGAAATTCCACTAGAGAACCTGAGAAGTATTGCAATTCAAAACGCAAAAAGCGTTGCCCCCGACCTGAAAATTATAAGGGAGGAATACCGCATTGTTAATGGAAATAAAGTTTTGATGATGCAAATGTCAGGAACTGTGCAGGGAATTAAATTCGTATATTTTGGATATTACTATACTTTTGAAAAAGGATCGGTACAATTTTTATCATATACCGCTCTGAATTTATTCGAAACTTACGCAAAAGATATGGAAACGCTTCTGAATGGTTTAAACAGAATTCAATAACGGATATCGTAAAATGTTTTATCAGATAATCCGTATTTCCCGCCATTACAGTTATAATAGTTGAGTTCTTCAACTTCTGAATGTATATTTTTTTTGCTGCACGCGAAAAAGAGGTGCATAAAAAACTATTAAGTCTAGTGAATTGGCCTTACAGATTGTTGCTAGATTAATTCGATGTTAAAAAGTTATAAAACAGAGAGATATAAATATAAAAGACATATATTTGTTGCTGCACGCTTGTAATGCAATCATAAAAATGGATAGAAAACGACTTATTGACCTTACTTCTGCTGATTTACTCGAAAACGAAGTATGGGAATACTGCATGGCTGATAATATTGAATATGTTAGTGCATCAGACAAAACCGAATTGACCGAAGGAAGCAATGTAATTTATATAGTGGCGACTGACTTTATTTTCAATAACAGATCGAAACACTTGGGTTTCTGCTCGCCCCAGGATCCGGGCGACCTTGATGCTATTCAACCCGTAGTGTTCAGCAAAAAAGGACAAGTTGAGTTTTATCGTGAAAACGACTGGACCGAAGATGAAAAAAAGAGGGCTTTGGTGAAACTAGGCCTAGATCCGGAAATGGTTTTTCCGGTAACTTACTCTGCCAGGATAAAATTTGGCCGCGAGTTTTTTAAAGGAACCCTGGCCGATTTTAATGAAGAGAAATAGATTTCGGTTAAAAAATTCGCCACAAAGCTATTTTTGCCTGCTCATAATCTCAATCCTCACCATAAGCAACAGCAGCGCACCCGTGCATACAATTGCCCTTATTGCGTAAACCGAAGCCAGCCATCCTTTGCTGGCGAAAAGCGAAATTCCTGCAGCTAATAACAATGCAATCCAAATAGAGAATGCTTCTGTGTTTTTCTTTTGCTTTGCCATTCGTGTAAGCACAGGGAAATACGAAATGACCATAATAGTCTGAACGGAATAATTGGTTATAACATGGTTATTGGATATGGCCCAGAATGCTATAATTCCGATAACGGCTACAAGACAACCCACATCAAACCGGTTAAAGCGGGTTGTGCTGTCGCCCCATATCAGTATAGCTATTGATACACACACAACAAGAATCAGATCCGTAACATTTAAAATATTGTCGCTGATGCTGTAGTTCCCTTCTGCAAAATAAGTAACCAGGCTGATGCCTACCGCCAGCGAAAAAAACGTCCACATGGCAAGTGAAGGACTGATTTTTTTATGATAAAGCAAATAGATATACCGGGATAAAATAAAAATATTAATCCCTGATACTATGATGTTTATGAGTAGTTTTGTGCTTGGCATAAGTGG
>CAZBZA010000482.1:0-3083 GCA_964495865.1 uncultured Lentimicrobiaceae bacterium | reverse complement strand
CTGAAGGATACTTTAGTTTCAAAGGTTTACCAACCGGAAGTTATGTTGCTAAAGTTGATCCTGGCCAGCTGAAACTAATCAATATGGTGGCGTCGCCGGAAACTCTTTCGTTCGAATTTGAAAGAAACCTTTTCACCGTAGCAAAAACCAACCTCGAATTTACTCTTCGCACATTAGTGCCTGATAAGCCGGCTCAGGAGCCCGCAAAAGCCGCGTCGCAAATCGAAAAAATTACACCGGCAAAAACCAGGAATGATGAGGGAATTGTTAAAGCGGTTCCAACTATAGGATTGCCACCTCAGCAGGATAATGGCGAAAAGATTACAGGAGTCAAGAAATCGAATCCGTTACCCGGAACCTACGCCATACAGGCAGGTGCTTATGTGGATATCGAAAATGCACGGAAAATAAGAAGTCGCCTGATTGATGGATTGAACCATGATGTATTTATAACCGAAGAAGACGGTATGTTTAAAGTAGTTGTTATCGGTTTCGACGATTATGCCAAAGCTGAAACATTCCTGCCGGTGATCCGGAACAGGGGATTTACTGAAGCATTTATTGTAAGAATAAAATAAAATAAAGCGGCTGATTATAGCCGCTTTTTTTTAATATAAAGTCTGGTAGTTTTTAAGCCAGATTGTATTTCTCAATCTTTGCATTTAACGTAGGTCTTGTAATATCGAGGTA
Source organism: uncultured Lentimicrobiaceae bacterium (assembly GCA_964495865.1). Taxonomy (GTDB): domain Bacteria; phylum Bacteroidota; class Bacteroidia; order Bacteroidales; family UBA4417; genus UBA4417. The sequence continues at coordinate 2,393 of CAZBZA010000482.1, read as the reverse complement.
ACGCGCCACTTCCACTTTGTTCCATTTTAACTCATCGAGAACACGCTTAATGTGGTATTTTTCGAGTTCGGCGATAGTTTTAAACTGCATTTCGCCACCTGTTTCATTAAGCATCGGTGTTGGTTTACGGGTAATGAAAGTGATATTATCTTTTTCGAGTACATCAGCTTTCGACATTACAATGGCTTGCAGCACTGTGTTTTCCAGCTCACGCACATTGCCGGGCCAGTCATGATCCTGGAGCATTTCGATAACGCCGTCGCCTATTTTTACTACATTTTTACTGAAACGTTTGTTCAATTTATGCATGAAATGAATTATCAGATCGCGGATGTCTTCCTTGCGGTCGCGCAATGGCGGAAGATTGATGGTAAATACTTTCAGTCGGTAATAAAGATCTTCCCTGAATCTGCCTTGTTTTATCAGTTCTTCCAGGTCTTTGTTGGTAGCTGCAATAATCCGGGCCTTCATCGGGATAGTGTTTTCACCACCCACTTTTTCAAATTCCAGTTCCTGTATTACCCGCAACAGTTTTACCTGGGTATTTAATGATATTTCACTTATTTCATCCAGAAAAATTGTGCCTTCGCCCGCCAGTTCGAATTTGCCGCTTTTATCGCGTATTGATCCTGTAAATGAACCTTTTACGTGTCCGAAAAGCTCGCTTTCGAGTAACGATTCAGTTAGTGCGCTGCAATTTACAGTTACCAGCGGTTTTTCGCGTGTGATACCTGAATAATGGATAAGCCTGGCAATAAGCTCCTTGCCGGTGCCAGTTTCTCCCTGTATCATCACATTGGCTTTATTCATCGATATGCGACCGATATTTTTAAAAATATCCTTCATCTGAGCCGTTTTACCGACCAGAAGTGTATCTACAATGTCATTCGAAATATCTTCGGGCAATACGCCATTGAGGTTTCGGCTTACATTCAGCAAATTAAGTGCATCATGAACCACCGATTTAAGAAGAGCAGGCTTTACAGGTTTTTCCAGAAAATCGTACGCTCCCATTTGTATTGATTTAATGGTAAGGCCTACATCCCCATGGCCGGTAAGGATAATTACCGGTAAATTATGTTTGATCTGGAGTATTTCCGATAGTACCTGTAGCCCATTCTTGCCTGGCATAAGGTAGTCAGTAATCACAATATCAGGGAAATCCGTAAGTACAGCACTGATGCCACTATCCCCATCTTCGGCTTCAATAATCGTATATCCCTCACTTCGGAGAGCTTCTTTTATGATCAGACGGTTTATAGGATCATCATCGATGATTAATATTTTAGCCATTTCGATAGGTATTGATTGAAATCAATTGTCAGGAAAATTTTTCGGAAAGCCTGCCTCTTCCCGAAATATGGCAAGGTTTTGCCCTAAACCGCACAAATATAGGAATAATTGATTAGCGGGAGAGGGTTGCAGATTCGCTTTTTTGCAATTTATTTTACAGTTTGTAAAAATATTATGTAAAATTACAAATTGGATTCTGCTGCATGTAACAAGTCAAATTCATGATTAACCAACATCAGTTTTTACTTCACTAATTGATGTTTACCGCGATTGATTAATACTATATCAGAATGTATTACGCTTAAGCACAAAGCCTTAATTCCTTAATTCTGTTTATTTTTTCATTATTCGGAGTTTTTTCGAACGGAGGAAACTTATCTGGCAGGTAAAACATGCCTTGGATGAGTAAAATTATTCGGAAGTGTTGTTTATTACATTATTTTTGCTCCCGATCGTTAATCCATTGTAAATTCAATGCATTACGGAGAGATTAAGCGTAAAAAAACAACGACTGAACTAACCGGACCCTGTTCTGTCCGCTGATTGCTCACAAAAAGTACTGCATACTATGAAAATTAAGCTAAACAGTATTATAAAAATCTCTGTTACCATTGCCATACTCCTTTTCCTTTTCTGGAAAGTGGAATTTAATACTGTGGGTTTTGGCGAAACACTTCGTTCCGTTAAAACCGGGTATTTTCTGCTTTCGCTTCTGGGTGTGGTTATAGTGCTGGGGATCAAGAGTTACCGCTGGCGAATGCTTATTCATAACGAGGGGGTAAAGTATTCGTCGTATAAAGCATTTGCGGCATTTATGGCTTCGGATGCCATAGGTATTGTTACACCTGGCCGAATCGGCGAAATTGCCCGTTTATATTATGTAAGGCAGGAAAGCGATATCAGCTTCTACTCGGCGTTTAAAACCATTGTTTCCGACAGGGTTTTCGATTTTACCATGCTCGGTTGGTTCGGGCTCTCCGGAATGCTGTTTTACTTTAAAACTTTTGGTGATCACCACGGACTTAATTATGCTTTAGGAGTTCTGGTGCTTATAATTCTCGGCTATGTATTTGGCATTAAGTTTCTTGAATTGATTCTGA
>CAZBZA010000481.1:0-3083 GCA_964495865.1 uncultured Lentimicrobiaceae bacterium | reverse complement strand
CAAAAAAGGTTTCCGGTATCTGTCCCCTTGCCGAACGCCACTCCGAAACAGGCGAACTGCGCGGTTACAAACCTCTTTTCTGGGTGTTTTTCGACGATAAATATCCGGCAGAAATGGAGTTGAAATAAGGTTTGAATTGTTTGAAGAGTTTGAAGAGTTTGAAAGGTTTGAAATGTTTGAAGGGTTTGAAGGGTTTGAAATGTTTGAAGGGTTTGAAGAGTTTGAAATGTTTGAAGAGTTTGAAATGTTTGAAGAGTTTGGAAATGTTTGAAGAGTTCCCAATACCCTAGACTCCCCAAACCCGAAACTCTCCAAACCCGAAACCCTTCAAACCCGAAACCCTTCAAACCCGAAACTCTCCAAACCCGAAACCCTTCAAACCCGAAACTCCCCAAACACGAAACCCTCCAAACCCGAAACCCTCCAAACCCGAAACCCTTCGAACCCCAAACCCCAAATCCCAAACCCTTCCCATGCCCTACCAATACCACGAATTTTCAAACGGAATACGACTTGTTCACCGGCAGCAACGCGGAGGTGTGGCTCATATCGGAGTTATTATTAATGCAGGGTCGCGCGACGAAAAGCCTGAGCAGCAGGGAATGGCACATTTTATCGAACATCTTATTTTTAAAGGAACGCTTAAACGAAGCAATTACCAGGTACTGAGCCGCCTCGAAAACGTGGGTGCCGATCTCAATGCTTTTACCACCAAAGAAGATACCAGCGTATATGCTTCCATCCAGGGCCGTTACTACCAGCGTGCTGCCGAATTGCTTGCCGATATTGTTTTTCATTCCGTTTTTCCTGAAAAAGAGATTGAAAAGGAAAAAGCAGTAGTTATGGACGAGATAAATTCCTATAAGGATAATCCCGCCGAATGGATACACGACGAATTTGACGAAATGATTTTCATGGATCATCCTTTGGGTCGGAATATCCTTGGAACCCAGTCGAAACTTAAGCGTTTTACCCGCGATGATATTAGGAGTTTCAGGGATGCGAATTATATCACTTCACGCATTGTAATCAGTTCGGTGGCAAATATCCCGCTCAAAACGGCCATAGCTGTTGCGGAGAAGTATTTTCTTCCTGAGATTTCAAATAATACCCAATTACATCGCATACCTTTCGGGAGTTATCTTCCTTCGGATGCTACCCGCAAATATTCGAGGCACCAGGCACATGCTGTAATCGGAAATATTGCTTGCAGCGCGCACGACGAACGCAGGTATTCCATGGCCCTGCTCAATAATATTCTGGGCGGACCAGCCATGAATTCTAGGCTCAATATCACTCTCCGCGAACGCAACGGCATTGCTTATAACCTCGAATCGAATTACCAACCTTTTTCGGATACCGGTTTATTCAGCATTTATTGTGGTACTGATGATGTGCTCATGCCAAAAGCTATAGATTTGATTCACATGGAATTAAAGAAGTTACGGGAGGTAAAACTTTCCCCTGCACGTTTGCATACCGCACAAAAACAACTCAAAGGGCAATTAGCCATTTCGCTCGAATCGCATCAGAACGAGATGTTAGCCATGGGGAAAAATATGCTGGTGTATGGAAAAGTTGATCCTGTTGAGGAAATTTACCGCAAAATTGATAACATTACCGCTTCAGATATTTCGGACCTTGCCAACGAGTTTTTTGAACCTTCGCAACTAAGCACTTTAATTTTTAACAACCAGAAAACCAGCAGATAATGAATGAATTTGACGAAGGATTGTTAAAACCCGGTCTTGAAAAATATGCTGTAAATCATACTTCTGCTGAATTGCCTGTGCTGGCGAAGCTTTCGCGTGCAACCCATCTGAGGACCCATCAGCCACAGATGCTTTCGGGACATTTGCAGGGAACATTTCTACAGATGATCAGCCATATGATACAGCCGGAAAGCATTCTCGAAATCGGAACATTTACCGGGTATTCAGCTATTTGCCTGGCCCTTGGGCTACAGCCCGGAGGCAAACTTTATACCATAGATATAAACCCGGAAATGGAAGATTTTGCCATGCCTTACTTTGAGGAAGCCGGTTTGAAGGATAAAATTGTAATGCTTACTGGCAACGCATCCGAAATAATTGAAACTATGAACGAATCATTCGACCTGGTTTTTATTGATGCCGATAAGGAAAGTTATATCACTTATTTCGATCTGGTATTCTCAAAAGTTAAACCAGGAGGTTATATATTAACTGACAATACGTTATGGTATGGCCGGGTGATTGAACCAGGCGCGGAAACCGATCGCGAAACTGCCGGTATTGTAAAATTTAATACCTACGTTCAGCAGCATGCAGGTGTCGAAAATATTCTGCTGCCATTGCGCGATGGAATTACGATAGCACGAAAAAAGCCTGAATAGGTTTATATCAGGCTTTAAGAAATTGTTGTCTTTTGATTACAAGTGTATTTATACTTTAAAATCATACTTCACTTTTGCCAGTTCGTCATTGGCCTGGATCATTTTCTTTTTCAGTTCTTCCTTAAAAGCAACCAGTCTGGCAAAAAGCTCAGCATCGCCTAATGAAATCATTTGAGCAGCCAATATTCCGGCATTGCGGGCACCATTAACAGCAACTGTAGCAACCGGAATGCCGGGAGGCATCTGCACAATGGCCAGTAGCGAGTCCATCCCATCGAACGACGATTTTACAGGAACACCAATTACAGGCAAAGCTGTAAAAGCAGCAATAACACCCGGAAGATGAGCTGCCATTCCTGCACCGGCAATAATTACTTTCAGGCCGCGGCTGTGTGCCTTACGGGCAAATTCTTCCACTTTTTCGGGTGTGCGGTGTGCCGATAAAGCATTCATTTCGAAAGGGATATGCAGTTCATTAAGCACTTTTGCCGCTTCTTCCATAACCGGCAGATCGCTGGTGCTTCCCATTATAATACTTACTATTGGAGTCATAATAACTTTTTTTATGCAAAAGTAAGCAAATTAAAGAAATCATCAATTCTGACGTTGCTTAAGTCCGAATAGGTTGATTTCTAAAAAAATACAGTTTATGAACATCTTTTTAATGGAAATATCGCCCGTAAACAGTAATTTTGTCCGGATTAAAACT
>CAZBZA010000480.1:1179-3086 GCA_964495865.1 uncultured Lentimicrobiaceae bacterium | reverse complement strand
CCGTAATATTTCATGGCATCGGCCCATGTCATACGCGGAAGTTTAACCACGTCAACATTTTTTACTGTTTTGAAAAGGTGAACCACCAGTCCTTCGAACGTATCAAAAATATCTTCCTGGGTAACAAACGACATTTCGCAGTCGATCTGCGTAAATTCAGGCTGACGATCGGCACGAAGGTCTTCGTCGCGGAAGCATTTCACAATCTGAAAATAACGGTCGAAACCGGCAACCATAAGCAATTGCTTGAATGTTTGCGGCGATTGCGGCAGGGCATAAAACTCACCAGGGTTTACACGTGAAGGGACCACATAATCGCGGGCACCTTCAGGCGTACTTTTTATGAGAACAGGAGTTTCAACCTCAATAAAATTAAGGCTGTCCATATAATTGCGGGTCTGGAAAGCAAGTCGGTGGCGCAATTCCATGTTCCGTTTCACCGAGTTGCGGCGCAGATCGAGGTAACGATATTTCATGCGGAGTTCGTCGCCGCCATCGGTATTATCATCAATAGTAAATGGAGGTGTTTTCGATTCGTTAAGGATTTCAAAATTCTCAACGGTAATTTCGATGTCGCCGGTTGCCATTTTAGCATTTTTATTGCTGCGTTCGCATACTTGTCCGTTTACAAGGATCACGAATTCGCGGCCAAGTTTGCGGGCTGTTTCGCACAAGGCTGCATTGGTTTCCATATTAAAAACCAATTGAGTAATACCATAGCGATCGCGAAGGTCAACAAAAGTCATTCCTCCCAGGTCGCGCGAGCGCTGCACCCAGCCTGTTAATACAACATTACTGCCCACGTGGGCCATATTCAGTTCTCCACAAGTATGTGTACGAAGCATAATTTCTGATGTTTTATAAGAGCCTGCAAAAGTAGCAATTTTTTGAACGGCAGCGCTCCCGAAAATGCGAAACCGGAGACTAAACTTGAGTCGTGTTAAATTTCTGGAATCGGTCATGTAAAAGCGTAATCCGGCTTAAATCCGGTAAATGATTGTAAAAATTTAAAAGGAGATAATATTCCTGATACATATGAGAAAAGCAAAACTATTTTCATAAAAAGCGTTAAATCCATGTTTTCGGCGAAGCAAAACACTTGATTTCGCCCCTCAAATTCATTACCTTTGCACACTTTTGCAAAAACAACTAGTAACACTTTAACTAATTATGAAACTATCGCAATTCAGGTATCATCTGCCTAACGAACTGGTTGCACTTCACCCGGTCGAAAACCGTGATGAATCGCGTTTGATGGTACTCGACCGGAAAAAACAAACCATAGAACATAAAACCTTCAAGGATTTATTGAATTATTATGGAGAAGGGGATGTGTTTATTCTCAACAACACTAAAGTATTCCCTGCATTATTACTTGGCGAGAAAGAAAAAACCGGGGCTAAAATAACTGTTTTTCTGCTCAGGGAACTTAATAGCGAAGCACGTTTATGGGATGTTCTTGTTGATCCGGCACGTAAAATCCGTATTGGTAATAAACTCTACTTCGGAGATGATGATTCATTGGTTGCCGAAGTAATTGATAACACCACTTCCCGCGGACGCACACTCCGTTTCCTGTTCGACGGTCCGTACAGCGAATTTAAACGCACTATCGAGTCATTAGGCCGCACTCCTTTACCTGAAGAACTGCAGCGCCTGCGCGATATTGAACCTGGTGATAAAGAACGCTACCAGACTATTTACGCTAAAAATGAAGGAGCCGTAGCTGTACCTTCAGCCGGGCTGCATTTCAGTCGCCAACTCATGAAACGCCTCGAACTTCAGGGGGTGAACTTTGCCGAAGTTACACTGCATGCCGGTTTGGGTAATTTCCGCGCAATTGATGTGGAAGACCTCACAAAATATAAAATGGATTCGGAAGAACTGCTGATTGAAGAAGAGCAGGC
>CAZBZA010000480.1:0-1079 GCA_964495865.1 uncultured Lentimicrobiaceae bacterium | reverse complement strand
TAAAAACATAGAACACAAAATTAAAAATCAAAAAGTAAAATAAGCACCATGGAATCCATCCGAAAAATATATAAAACCGGCCTCGGTCCGTCGAGCAGCCATACAATGGGACCGCGCTTTGCAGCCGAAAAATTCAGGCTGAAGAATGAGCCGGCAACCGTGATCCGGATAACACTTTACGGAAGCCTGGCTGCTACGGGCAAAGGACATCTGACTGACAAAGTGCTCCGTGAATCGTTTCCGGAGGACAAAGTGAAAATTATCTGGGAAAAAGATACTGTGCTGCCTCAACATCCTAATGGAATGAAATTCGAAGCACTTGATGATAAAGGAACACTGCTCGACGAATGGACCGTGTTCAGCGTTGGCGGAGGTGATATTGAAGATGACGAAATGAAATCACAAAAGGTGACCGTTTATCCGCATACCAAAATGACGGATATTCTGAAATGGTGTCAGCAAAACGGTCGCACGCTGTGGGAATATGTCGAGATACACGAAGGGGAAGGAATCTGGGATTTTCTGGCCGAAGTATGGCAAACCATGAAGGAATCCATCGTTCGAGGACTGGAACATGAAGGAGTTTTGCCAGGTATTCTGCATCTTCCGCGAAAAGCTTCATCCTATTATATCAAAGCAAAAAGCTCGGCAGGAACTTTACAAAAACGGGCACTGGTTTTTGCTTATGCGCTGGCAGTTTCGGAAGAAAATGCCGGTGGCGGAACTATTGTAACAGCGCCAACCTGTGGATCCTGCGGGGTGGTTCCGGCAGTTTTGTATCATGTTCAGAATACGTATGATTTTTCGGATACAAAAATTCTTCGCGCTCTGGCAACTGCTGCTTTGATTGGGAATCTGGTGAAAGAGAACGCTTCCATTTCCGGCGCTCAGGTAGGATGCCAGGGCGAAGTAGGAACGGCTTGTTCAATGGCTGCCGGTGGGGCAGCACAACTTTTCGGAGCTACTCCTTTTCAGGTTGAATACGCTGCCGAAATGGGTCTTGAACATCACCTCGGTTTAACCTGCGACCCCGTTGCCGGACTGGTTCAGATTCCCTGCATCGAACGTAATGCCATCGG
>CAZBZA010000479.1:0-3090 GCA_964495865.1 uncultured Lentimicrobiaceae bacterium | reverse complement strand
CCGACGACGAAATATCTGAAGTTATTGGTAACTGAATAATTTCTTCCAGGTGGTTGGTTTCAATCTTTAAAAGTTTATTGCTTCCGCTAATGCAATATGAGTAAGGACCGATGGAATGCAAGCGTTTTATGCCGAGCGAGGCTTTTGTGGAAACGGCATCAAATTTTATTCGCCTGAACTGCTCTGATAGTGAGTCGTAGGTGAAAATCCCACTTCCATATACAGCCACTTTTGTTCCGTAACTGTCGGAATGAGTTAATGAAACATCATTTTCATAATTTATTTGTTCCGACTCGTTGGTAAAAAACGGATTAAATCGATTCGTATAATTGTCGTAAAGAGCAACCCCTTTATTTGTGAGCATCCATACCTGACCCGATGAGGTTGGATACAGTTCCCTGACTACATGATTATGTATGTCAAATGGCCTGATACCCGGCAGAAAAGGTACAATGTTACTTCCGTCGTAGCGGTTCAACCCGTTCCAGGTGCCAAACCAAACATATCCTTCAGCATCTTTGGCAATGGTGTTCACGGCGCCGTTCGATAAGCCTTCGCGCCTCGAAATGGAGTGCACATTGCTTCTGTATTGTGCACTTAGCGTAGTATAAACCGCTAAACACAAAATCAGGAAAAGGAGATGTTTTTTCATGGATCGTGGTAATGCCGGATGCATTATTTCAGCGGTAAAAATAGACACTTTTAGGAAATGTTTCGAAAATATCGCATCACCCTCAGAAGTAGCTATCCGGCGGAATAAAATGGACCAGATTGCTGCAACAGGAACAGGCAAGCTTGCATTGGTTTTCGCACCTGACTATCAGAAAGATCAGGAGGTGCAAATTATTTGGGGAAAGGAATCTTTAGATCTCAGTTTTGAATCAGGCTTGTGGGATTTCTGCTGAGATGCGATTTTCGGACTGAGGAGTCGATGTCAGCTGATTATTCACCGGAATCGTAAAAATGAAAGTACTCCCTAAGTTTTTCTCGCTTTCAACACGGATGGTGCCGCCATTTTTTTCAACAAAATCTTTGCAGAGAATAAGTCCAAGCCCGGTCCCGGATTCACCTGCAGTACCTTTACTCAGGAAATGATGGTCGTAACGGAATATTTTGCTTTTACTTTCGGCGTTCAGCCCCATGCCTGTATCGATAACGGAAATGGATGCAAATCCATCCGTTTGGGTGGTTTCAACACGGATTTCGGAACCGGGATAGGAGAATTTTATCGCATTGCTGATCAGGTTGTTGAGTACCGAAAAAATCATGTTCTCATCAGCATGTACTTCAAGTGAATTATCGCCGCTGCTAATGAGCTTAATGTCTTTTTGTTTGGCAACGGTTTGAAGATTTTGAATTGATTTACGACACAATTCAGTAATCAGAAACGATTTTGGCCGGTAAGCGATAAGTCCGCTTTGTGAGGTTGACCAGGCAAGAAGCGTATTGATGATTTCGAATAAATTTTCGGACAGCGTATGGATATCTTTTGTGAAAAGCAATTTTTCCTCTGCAGAGAGTGTATCGTAATCGTTAACAAGAATATCGCTTAAGCCAAAAATGGAACTCAGCGGATTTCGTATATCGTGGGCCAGGATCGAAAGGAATTTATCTTTGGAGGCATTAAGTTTCACCAACTCCTCTTTTTGAGCTTCTATCTGATCGTTTTGAGCAGCCAGCTGAAGGTTAGCTTTTCGTTTAATCCGGTTTTGGTTCACCAGGAAAATGGCTAGTATTGCTATAAAAACAAGTATTACGGAAAGGATATAAAGAAACAGGTTTTGATTTGATAACTGCAGTTCTTTACTGAGGTTTTGTTTTACCAGTTTTTCGTTATCAGCTTCTCTTTTTGCAATTTCGTAATGGTATTGAATCTGGTTTACTTTTTCGGTGGTTTCGGCATTTAAAATACTGTCGTTCAGTAGTTTCGATTTATTAAGATATGTATAGGCTGACAAATAATTTTTAGTTGCCGCATTATAATCCGATAAATACTCATAAGCCAGTGCTTCAAGTTCCTTAAATTCATTTTTCGTGGCCAGGGCTTCGGCTTTGGTAAGATGGATCTTAGCTTGCCCGTGATTTTTCATATCGAGCATTATTTCGCCCATATTGAGGTGATAATTACAGATATAATATTCATCACCTGTCTGATCCCAGATAACAATGGCCTTATTTAGATAATCAACAGCAAGCGGATACTTACCCATTTTTTTATAGGTAAGCCCCAGATTGGTGTACGCCGCTGCCAGGTTCGGTTTGTTCCCGGTTTTTTCATAAATGCTGATAGCCATTATCAGAGTTTCACACGCTTTTTCATATTCTTTTTGTTTGGTCAGGAGAATTGCAATATTTAATTCGCAATCGGCCATCCCGGATTCGTCATTTTTACTCCTGAAATGATCCAGCGCCTTGTTGTAATAGGCTAACGACATAGGTTTATTGCCAAGATAATCATGCACTATTCCAATATTCATCAATGAGCGTGCCTGCATGATTGTATCGCCCGAATCGTGAAAAAGCTGCTGTGCTTTCATGAAGTTTTCGAGGGATTTGTCGTACCAGGCCATTTTCAGGTATATCAAACCTGTGATCCGGAAGCATTTGGCCGAATCCGTTTTAGTGCCATGTTTACTTATTTGTTCAAGCAGGGTGTTGCTTGTTTCGAGTGCTTTGGTAAGTTCGGATGAATTGTAGTAAATTTTGCACAGTTCGTAAAGGGTATTGATTTTGTCTTTCGGCGAATGTGTGTTTTTGAGCGCATTTTCCAGGCTGTCGGTAAGTGGGTTTTCAGGAATAGCAGTGCCGGAGGCTGATGGGAATATGCAAATGCCGATAATGAGAAAAAAAATATAATGCCATTTGATTTTTATGAATCCTGACAGAATTGCTGTAATAAAACCTTCCAGGGCATAGAATAAAAAATGCAGGGATTTCCCGGTTCGATATATTTTCAACATAATGTTCTGTTTATTCTGCTTCAGAATTTTGCAATGCAAACTTGCATCTATCTGATATGCATAGTGTTAATGGTTTGGGAATAATTGAAATTCATTACGTCGAATATAAGGATTTTATATACACGGGTAT
>CAZBZA010000478.1:0-3093 GCA_964495865.1 uncultured Lentimicrobiaceae bacterium | reverse complement strand
GCATCCGTTTACAGTTTTCGTAATCAGTTGTTTTATAGTTGCTTCTTCGCTTTTATCAAGAGCTGCGGGTGCTGATACCGTTGTTTATCCTGAACTCAATAAAACCTACCTGAAATCCTATTACTACGACACAAAAAGTTTTATTGTTTCACCTGCAAAATGGAAGGCCAGGCAGTGGATTGAATTTGGCGCGATAACCAGTGCCGGAATACTTGCTTACACCCAGGATGAAAAAATCCAAAAGTATTTTGTTGGGCATCAGTCCGAAACGGCTGATAAGTTTTCAAAATATATTTTTGAGCCAATCGGGAATGGAATTGGAACCTCAATTATTATAGGAAGTTTGTACCTCGGTGGCAGGTTGACCAATAACAAGCGGCTGGCAGGAACATCGCTCACTGCGGCAAAAGCTTTTGCTGTATCAACGGTTTGTACACAGGTAATTAAACAGCTTACACATCGCCACCGGCCTTACCAGGACGAAATTCCTGATCATGCCAACTGGGAAGGACCTTTTGCTGACATTCATTATACCAGTTTCCCGTCGGGGCATTCAACGGCGGCATTCAGCCTTGCAACTGTTTTTGCGTTGGAATACAGTCATACAATATGGGTTCCTGCCTTGGCTTATACGCTGGCTGCAGGAACTGCCGTTTCGCGGCTGTATGACAATGATCACTGGGCTTCGGATGTGGTAATAGGCTCAGCCGTTGGGTTTGTCACAGGCCGGTTTATGTGGAAACAAAGCCGGAAAGGAAATCAAAAGGTGTTAATACTACCTTCGATAGGGACGAATACAGCATCGCTTACTTTTATTATCCGCCTGGCTGAACCTAAGCGGTAAAAAAGTTGTTTTTAAATAGTAATAATCAATTTTTACAAAAATTTGGGAGTGGCCAGGGCTGTATCCCGAAACTACGATAACGTTTTATGCGTATCTTTTTTATTGTTCTAGGTATTTTGTCTGTTATACTGGCAGCGCTCGGAGTTCTTTTGCCCGGACTACCGGCTACGCCTTTTTTATTGCTTGCCTCATACTCATTTGCACGAAGTTCGAAGCGCATGCACGACTGGCTTGTAAACAACAAGATTTTCGGGCCTATTTTATCCGATTTTCTCGATCGCAAAGGCATCAGGCTTCATATCAAAATAATTTCAATTTTGATGATGTGGGGAATGATGCTGGTATCCGTGTTTTTCCTGATGGAAAATGATGTAATTAAATACGTAGCGATAGGAGGGGCGCTGATCGGAACTTTTGCCGTTACACGGTTTAAAACGATAAGAGACTGATTGTTTGTGATTTAGGATTTGCGAATTGTGATTTGTGAATGAGGATTTGCGATTTACGTATTACGATTTACGATTTGGGACTTGGAATTTGGATTTTGGTATTTGGATTTTGGAATTTAGATTTCGGATCAATGCGCATCCAGATTATGCAGCATATAAATACTATGTCGCAGGGTTGGTATAATCTCCGTCATATATTCATCCACAGCTTTAACGCTTCCGGGCAAGGTATAAACAAGTGAATTACGCATAACGCCGGCAACAGCTCTCGACAGCAATGCATTGGGTTTCAGACTGCCGTATTTAAAACGGATAAGTTCCATAATTCCAGGTATTTCCTTGTCAAGAAATGGTTTCACTACATCGGGTGTGATATCCCTGGGACCGATTCCTGTGCCGCCGGTAGTGATTACGATATCGTATTCTGCCTCCCTGGCATCATTCATCATTGAATCCAGTTCTTCAATATCATCAGGGATAAGTTTCCCTGAAATTTCAAATTTCCAGCCTTCAGATTCGAAAAATGAAGATAACATCTGCTCAATTTTCGGACCGGAGCGATCAGTATATTCGCCACGGCTGGCACGGTCGCTGAGCGTGATAATCAGGACTTTGTAAACATGCGGGATATAAATAACTTCGTCGCCGGCCTTCACATTTCCGTTTTTCAACACACGTGCAAAAATACCTTCCTTAGGCATTACGCAATTTCCAACCTCTTTAAAAATTGCACACGAACTGCCATGGCACTCTTTACCGATCTGGGTAATTTCAAGTTCAACATCACCGATAATTAGCTTATCGAGCGGATGGGTATTTACCAGTTCGATGCCTTTGGTAGTGATATTTTCGGCAAATTCGCCGTAGTTTACCTTTCGCCCTGCAGCATGTGTAAAGCGGTCAAAACTTTCGTCGGCAAGCAAACTAACCTGTCGGTGCCACTTACCCGAATGCGCATCATTGGCAACACCTAATTCATTTAATTCAATTTCAGGAACCGGAACTTTTACAGTACCTTTTTTCTCACTTACATTTACAGAAACTACAGTTATAGGACTTGACATGGTTGCTTTGATGATTTAGTTATTTGGTGATTGGAGGGTGGTGTGTGGTCTTTCGGTTGTGGAGGACTGGGAGGGGTTTGGTGGAGGGAGAAGGATTAGTGGTCATTCGGTTGTGGATGATGGAGTGGGTTTAGTGACTGAGAAGGATGTGTTGTCATTAGTAGTCATTCTTGGTTATTTGGTTGTATTGTTAATTTTAAGTTGATTTTTCAATTTTCGGTTGATTTCGGTTCCCTTCAAACTTCCTTATTTTTGGGTAATGCTTTATGAATTTGAATTACAAACTGCACGCCTTCAATAATATAGAATATTGCCGAAGCCAGTAGTGAAAGTCCCAGGGAGATAAAAAATGTTCCTTTGTAAATTTCAGGAATGATTTTTAAGTAGCTTACCGCAATTCCCAGGCTTATCATTAGTGACATCATAATGTATCCGCGCACATCGAAAAAGGCAAACAGGCATGGTCGCCGGTTTGGCATATTTATGATTCTTGTTACATACCTCAAACTCACTTTCCTGAAAACCAACAGGAAAAAAGGAACAAATCCTGCAATTCCGATCAGGTAATTTACTAATTGATGAGCGGCGTGTTCCTCAATGTACATGAAACCTGTTTTCAGGATACGGAATGCAGCAAAACCCCAGATCGATGCACCAATAGCGATAAGCACCGATTTCGGGACACCTGGTTTAAGTTTCTGTATGAGTGTTTTCGACATAGTTGAGGTTATATCTC
>CAZBZA010000477.1:0-3094 GCA_964495865.1 uncultured Lentimicrobiaceae bacterium | reverse complement strand
GGGGATGATATTTCTAAGTTAGTGGCAAGTGTAAAATGACGGACCACAGACAGATACGATAGTGATAAAGCAAGACGACGAAAGAAACTTCAGCGCACATTGCACATATTTGCCAATCATACTTACTCACCAACAGACCAAAATTTACAAAAGAGTGCAATTTCACTAACTTCATGCTTCATTCAACCACTTGAGTTATGAATAATAGACTTTTTGCAATTGGTGATATTCATGGGTGTTTTGATTCATTAAAAGAATTGGTGGAGCAAAAAATCCAATTACAAAAAAATGATAAACTTATTTTGCTCGGTGATTACATTGACAGAGGGGATAAAAGTAAAGAAGTTGTTGATTATATAATGGAATTACACGAGAGGGATTTTGATATAGTTCCGCTAATGGGAAATCATGAAGCCTTGCTTCTAGATGCTAACGAAAATGAAAAGAATACTTCCAAATGGATTCAAAACGGTGGATATGAAACATTGAAAAGTTTCGATATCAGTTCTTTGGAAGATATTGAATCAAAATACATTAAGTTCTTTAATGGTTTAAGATATTATTACCCATTCGAAGATTATCTTTTTGTACATGCAGGTTTTAATGACAATGTGGTAAATCCTTTTACTGACTATTATTCAATGCTATGGAAATGTAAACAATCCTACACAAATCCTCTTTTAATAAATAAGACTATTGTTCATGGTCATAATGCTCTAAGTATTTCTGAATGTGAAGAAAGAGTTCTTTCTAAACTTGATGTAATTAATATTGATACTGGCTGTGTTTATAAAGATAAAGAAGGTTTCGGAAGACTTACTGCATATGATTGTAAGGCTAAGAGAATACTTTTTGTTTGAATTGATTTTATAGATATATTTGCGATTCGCGAATCGCGAATTAATACTAATGATTATGAAGAAGCATAATGGAATGCGTCCACAAGATATTGTAGTTCTATTGAAGATTATTTCAGCAGAAGATGGTAAGTGGCGAAATATTGATATTGCAAATGCTATTGGAATAAGTCCTTCTGAAGTTTCTGAAGCATTAAATAGATGTAAGATTGCCAAGCTTATTGATAGTAAAAAAAGAAAGGTTAATATCAACTCTTTTAACGAGTTTCTAATATATGGCTTAAAATATGTTTTCCCAACTGAACCAGGAGCAATTGTAAAAGGAACTCCTACTGCTCATTCAGCTTCACCAATAAGAGAACATATTTCATCTGATATTGACATTTATGTATGGCCTAATGCTAAAGGTACTCATAGAGGTCAAGCCATAGAACCATTGTATAAAACCGTACCTCAAATAGTTCAGGAAGATAAATTATTTTATGAACTATTAGTCATTGTTGACACTATTAGGGTTGGGCGTGTTAGAGAAATAAATATCGCCATCGGCGAATTAAACAAACGTTTAAAAAATGCCTGGTAAAAATATCCAAATGCTACAAACTGTTGCTAATGGTTTGGGCGAATTGAAAGATGAAATGGTCTTTGTCGGCGGTGCAGTTGCTGAACTTTATGCTGATAATCCGGCAGCTTCTGAAATCAGACCAACTATTGATGTTGATTGTGTAATTGAAATTAGTTCAAGACTCCAATTTGCACGAATGGAAGAAAACCTGAGAGCCAAAGGTTTTAAAAACGACACGTCAGAAGGTGCGCCTATTTGCAGATGGATTTACAAAGACATTAAAGTTGATATTATGCCAACCGATTCAAATGTGCTGGGATTTAGTAATCGGTGGTACGAGGAAGGGATTGAGATTAAAATTCAAAAAACGCTCCCTGATGGAACTGGAGTTTTTGTATTTCCACCAGAATATTACTTAGCTGCAAAATTTGAGGCGCACAAAGGACGAGGTGGAAATGATTTACGTCAAAGCCACGATTTTGAAGATATTATTTACATTCTGGATAATTGTTCAGATATACTGGATAATGTCAGGGGTTCAAATCCAAGCGTCAAAATGTATTTGAAAGAAGAATGCCACAACCTTTTGAAAAATCCAAACATTACGGAAGGAATTGAAAGTGCATTGCCTTATGGCTCTGGCGAAGAAAGTGGCGACATCTTAGGTGTGCTGATTCGTGAAATTGCAGAGATTGTTTAATTTAGAAAGGTAAATCAATTTACAAGTTTCCTGAGAGGTGGATTTGGACAACAATTGGCGAAATTGGAACTGTTCAAAGTGGAGGTACGCCTTCAACTCATTGAATCATTTGAAATATTTAAATACATTTGCGCTAACTGAGAGTGAGGCTAATTTATTCCGGACTTGGCAAAGCGGCGGCAGTTGTACGCAATTTTGCAAGACAGAAAATGACATGTATGATTTTTGAATGAAAAACTGATTCTATAATAATTATACCAAGTTAATGAAAGAAGATATCACAAACAATCAGACAACATTTTCCAGTATAGCATATGTTTGTTCCCTATTTTTAATAATCGGTTTATTCCCGCTTTTTAAAAATGAATTCTATCAATCAGTATATGATTTTAGTTATGACCTTGTAGCTATAGTCTCTTTCGTATCTATTTACTTATGGATAGGAAACAGAATAACACTAATTGGTCTAGTGCTTTTTGTAATCGGTTGGAATATTAAGCTATTTGTCTATCAATTAACAAGAATTGACATACAAATAATATCTTATTCCAATTTGTATTTGCTTGCAATGATATTACGAGGAACAGGAGGTATTTGCGTAATAATTGGAATAAGTAACATGTTAAAAATTAAATACTGGGCAGAGAGAATTAATCTGAATTCAAAAGTAATATTTGGCCTTTTAATTGGATTTACACTAATCTTTCAACTAGTTTTCAGAATCATATGAATAAAATTACAAATATGGATAAAGGAGAAGCTATAGATAAAGTTAAAGAATACAAGCTATTACTCAAGAATTACTTCCCACTTGAGAAAGTTTATCTATTTGGTTCTTACGCGAAGGACACAAACACAGCAGATAGTGATATTGATGTTGCAATAGTTGTGAGCCATATTGACGGAGATTACTTTTCTATTCATCCATTGTTGTGGAAGTTAAGAAGACAAATTGATGACAGAATCGAACCT
>CAZBZA010000476.1:0-3098 GCA_964495865.1 uncultured Lentimicrobiaceae bacterium | reverse complement strand
AATTAAATTTTCAAAAATGAACGTATGAAGATACTTAGAATTTTGCATGTTTTTTGTCCAATTCTTTGTTTGAAGAAAAGTTTGTATCAGAATTGCTGATTTCACAAAGGCATAACAATAATGTAAAAGCTGTAGAGGATAAAAATAAAAAGGCATCCTGAGAAGAATGCCTTTTACTATTTTAACAAAGAATTTTTGTTACATGTTTTTAATATAGCCTACCACTGCCCACCTGTCAGCTTCATCAATAATTTTCTTCTCAAAATTCGGCATTTCATCACGTCCGATGAATGATTGGAAGTAAATATCGCCATCTGACTGAGCTTTAAATTTTTTATCAGCAAATGAAGGTACAAGTGTTTTTAAGCTTGCTGATTTTGGTCCGTCGCCTAAGCCTTTTGTTCCATGGCATGATTTGCAATGTTTGTTGTAGGTTTCTTTCCCAACAGTGTTAATTGAGGCATCGCCTGCTTTTACTGTGCTTTTCATTGCTTTGTATTTCGCCGGCACTGTCCATGGACCACCTGCTTTTTGTGCTACAGCTATGTTAGCCGTAACGAAAAGGATTGCTGTAAAAAGAAATGCAGCTAATCGGAGTGAAGTTTTCATTTGTATTGATTTTTAAGGGTTTGAGTGATTAAAGTGATTTTCCTGGTTTAAGTGCTACTAAAGTACAAAATACTTTCAATTGGGACGCAATTATATATATAAATAAGTGAATATAAATAATTAATAAAAAAGCAGAATCCGTTTATTAAATGAATTCTGCCTGATTTTTTTTAATTGTGCGACTCGTGAAATCCGGTTATCATACTCCTGAAATTACTTACAAATGTTGCGCCAATTGTACAGAAATAGATATGGATGAACATAAAGAAGGAAACAAAGAATCCAATAATTACATGGAAAAAGATGTTGATCTTCAGTCCGCTCCCGCCTAATATTTTGGTGAGTATTAATTCGGGATATAACAAAGCCCATCCGGTAATAATTACTATGGGCACCAGGGTAAACATAGCAATAACATACGTAAACTGCTGCAGAGGATTAAATTTACTATCCTTCGTAACTGGAAACGGTGGTTTTTCGTGTTTGAAAATCCCGAAGGTATAATAGGTAAATTGTTTTATCAGTCTGTTTGTTAGTCCTTTAAATGTGAGTTTGTAGTATTTCCCATTCGGTGTTAAAAATGTTCCGAAAAGGAAAAAGACATAATTCACTGTAAGTATTATACCGCTTATATTATGCATGGATACAGCAATATCGAAACGGATAAAGGGATTAGCAGGATTTGTGTATTGCATGCTTATGCCGCTGATAATCAGCAGTATAATCAAAATAGCATTAAGGGCATGCCATAGCCTGATCCACATCGGGTATAGATATATTTTTCCTGACATTATTTCTTGCGTTTTATGATTCTCAACGATGCATGTAATATGATTCCGGCAGCTACCATGCCAAACATTATAAGGCTTATTATTCCAAGGTAGTAATTTCGATTGGCTCCGATAACATATCCTTCGTTCATAATTACACCATTATAAAAACCTGCTTTGCTGCGTTCTTCCTGTACTTTGTGTTTATAAAGGGTAGCCATAAGAATTGAGTTTGTCGAATGGCACTCAACGCAACGCCGGACTGCTTTTTCCTTAGGCTGTACATTATGGGCAACCAGAATGGAATCGTTAGTGCGGGCATGGCATTCGATACAACGTACACTTTTAAAGTGTAATGCCTGGTTGGGCAACCATTCATGCTTTTGTATGATGTTCGGATTTTCTTTATCCGTAAGCATCTGGTATTTTGTAATATCTCCGTGGCAATCCAGACAGATAGCATTGTCATAGGCTACAATGTCTTTTATTTTATTATCTGAGCGTGCGTTGCTCTTGTATGTATGCGGATTGTGGCACATCCAGCAGTTAAAATCATCACCATGTTTGGTGGCATGAACGCTGGCCTGATATTCCACTTCAATTTCTTCAAATTTAAATTTTGCATATGCTTCGTCACCTCCGTGACAATCGATGCAGGCATATTTCGATTCCATCCTCAAACGTCCGGGATGAGGAAAAGTATCATAATCTTCGGAATGGCAGTCGGTGCATTTGAACATCCCGTGATTTGAGTTTCCGTATTCGTCGCGGTTCACGATAGTTTCGAGATACATTCTTTTGGTTACCTCCGAACCTGATTCGGGGTTCAGATATTTGTATTTTGATTGCCCGTGGCATTTCAGGCATTTCTCGTTGAATTCGGCGTTCTCAGATTTTTTATTGTTTTGCGCCTGAGTATTTGAAGGAGCAATAAATACCACCATAACTACAAACAGCAAAAGCCGTGTAGTTTTCAGTAAGCGACGTGTTAATAAATAAGTCATTTTCGGGTAGAAATTAGCGTAAGAAATTTGCAGGCAATGTGAAGAAAAAAAGGGTGTTCTGGTTTCAGTCGGAACACCCTTTGTTTTTTAAATTATTTCTTCATTGCACGCATGTACATAACCACAGCCCATCTGTCAGCTTCGTCAAGAATTTTCTTTTCGAAATTTGGCATTTCGTCGCGGCCAATAAATGACTGGTAATAAATATCACCATCAGATTGAGCCTGAAATTTAGCTGACGAAAAATCACCGGTGCTGGTTTTAAGGTTAGCAGCTTTTGGGCCATCACCTAATCCTTTTGCTCCATGGCATGATTTGCAGTGTTTGTTGTAGTTTTCTTTACCAACAGTGTTAATTGAAGCATCTCCGGCTTTAACGGTACTTTTCATAGCTTTGTACTTAGCTGGAATTGTCCAGGGGCCACCTGCTTTTTGGGCCATAGCCATGTTGGCTGTTACGAACATAATTGCTACGCAGATAATTGCAGCAAGTTTAATTGAGTTTTTCATATTGTTTTGGTTTAATTTATTATCTAAAATTAATGCAAATTCTGTTCCAAAGATTTAAAACCACTTTAGAAATTCCAGAGTCGTGTTATATTTAAGCCAATCATAAACTGTCCTTTGAAGAAATCATTTTTATTCCACATGATATCTTCCTGTGGAAGTATACCCTGGGAATTGGCAAGGTAAAGGTGGAATGCATGGGTGCTGGT
>CAZBZA010000475.1:0-3108 GCA_964495865.1 uncultured Lentimicrobiaceae bacterium | reverse complement strand
AAAGGCCCGCGCAAACAACCCGAAAACCTGATATACGGAATTCATCCAATTCTTGAGGCTCTTCATGCCGGCAAAGACATCGAAAAGATTATGCTTTCGCGTGAACTGCGCAATGTGCAGGTCCGTGAAATAACCACTCTGGCCGAAAAACTCGAAATACCCGTTCAGAAAGTACCGAACGAAAAACTCGATTCCTTTACCAAATCAAACCACCAGGGAATTGTTGCTTTTGTATCGATGATCGAATACCAGCCGATTGAGGATATCCTGATCCGTTCGTTCGAAGCAGGTCGGCAACCTATCTTTATCGTCCTCGACCGCATTACCGATGTGCGAAATATGGGAGCCATTGCCCGCAGCGCCGAGTGTGCCGGTGTTGAAGCAATCATTGTTCCTTCACGCGGAAGCGCTCAGATTAATGCCGATGCTATTAAAACTTCGGCCGGCGCTTTGAACCTGATTCCGGTACACCGCAGTCCGAACCTGAAAAACACGCTCCGGTATTTGCGCGATTCAGGGGTAAAACTCATTGCCGTTACCGAACACGGAAGCACTGAATATACAACAACGGATCTAACCGGCCCGGTAGCATTCATCATGGGTTCGGAAGACGAAGGAATTTCGCCCGAATATCTCAAATTATGCGACGATAAGATTAAAATTTCCTTAACAGGAACTATCAACTCTTTGAATGTTTCGGTGGCAGCCGGTGTTATTATCTTCGAAACCATCAGACAACGCAATCTAGCCTCGGTTTAATTTCTTTATATCGCTGATGAAACTGCGCAAGTACATTCCCGGATTTATCGTTCTGGCATATGCCGTGTTGTTCCTGATCACTAAAAATCCTTCCAGTGAATGGGACAGGGTGATTGTGAGCGATGGAAAAGGCTATTACGCATATCTTACTGCGCTTTTCATTTACGATGATACCGATTATGGTTTTATCGATTCGTACGAAACCGAATATTATCCTGCCAGCCGACAACTTTACAAGGATTACAGGTTCGATACCGGGGAAGGAATTGTAAATAAATATTTCCCGGGACCGGCTATTCTATGGCTTCCGTTTTTCGGGGCAGGTCATACAGCTGCGCATATATTTGGTTATCAAACGGATGGCTACTCCCTCCCCTACCAGATGGCTATCGCCGTTGCAGCTTTTTTCTATTTCTGGCTGTCGCTGCTGATACTGCGGAAAATTCTCCGTTTTTATACCAAAAATGAAACTGCCATTGCCTGGACACTGGTTGCTGTCGGTTTGGCTACAAATCTGATATATTATACGGTAAACTCTGGTTGTCAGGTACATGTGTATAATTTTTTCCTGATCAACGGTTTTATTTATGCAGTGCTCGAAGCCTGTAAACGAGGCAAACCGGTGTTTTTTGCCTCTGCCGCCTTTATGCTGGGAATGGTGATTATCAGCCGTCCGCAGAATGGATTGATTGTTTTTGCTCTTCCCTTTCTATGTGGAAACAAGGAATCGTTTTTCTTTTTTTTCAGAAAAGTATTTACCAATATAAAAACTCTTTTGCTATCAGTATCAGCTCTGGCAATTCCATTGCTGGTTCCGCTTACATACTGGTACATAAAAACCGGTCATTTTATAGTGTACTCGTATGGCAGCGAATCCTACAACCTTACAAAACCGAAATTGCTGACTTTTCTTTTCAGTTTCGAGAAAGGATGGTTGCTTTATACTCCCATCGCAGCTTTTGCAGCTTTGGGGTTCGTATTTCTTTTCCGGAAAAGCAAATGGCAGTTTGTAAGCCTGGCGGCATTCCTGTTTTTTGTGGTTTACTTCCTTTCGAGCTGGTGGACATGGCATTACACTTCTTATGTAAGCCAGCGTGTGATGATCGATTATTATGCTTTCGTAGCAATTCTGATTGTATTCATTTTCAATTGGCTGAAGAGCAAAAAACAAAAAATTGCACTTCAGGTTATATTAGCAATATTTATCGCGCTGAACCTGATGCAGCATTTCCAGCACATGATATGGATTTATCCGCAAGGGCCAGTGACTGCAAAAACCTATTTCGGTAATTTCTTCAGTTTCAGCAAAGGAACAACCTTTATGATTCCTGAAAATGAAATTCTTGGTAAACAAACCTATTCCACTGATTTCGAAAGCGATAAACCTCTTTTCCAAACTGCTGGTTTTGAATTATCGTCAGTGAGTCATTCAAGTGGAAAATCATTATTGATAGATACTGTTTCAAAAGCAACACCTCTTTTTATCAGAGGAATGTCGGATTACAAGGAAATTCAGCCAATGATTTTAAAAATCGGAGGATTTTACCATCCGGAAACAACTGACTCATCAATTACTGTTGAGGTCGGCATGGGTTCGCTTAAAACCAAGTATTCTGTAACCCGCCATAACCTTATGCCGGGGCTTAAACTTAATGAATGGAAATATGCCGAAATGGTTATTTACCTGCCGTATATCCGCTCCACTTCCGACAGTCTTTTTATTTCCTTTCAAAATTTAAGCACAGGAAAAGTCCTTTTGGATGATCTTCAGGTTGAATTATTAAAAATGCAGGGTCCAACCCGCCACGACTGGATTCTACCATCTGATGACGTAATTGATTCAGCTACCATTTATCATACCAATTTCGAAACAGCACCCGAAGCTCCATGGGGCAATAGTACGTCAATCAGTTCGCTGCTGTCGTATTCGGGAGGTAAGTCGTCGTGCATTCAGCCGTCATCGCCTTATAGTGTAGTTTTCGAGAAAGAATTGAGTGGCAAAAAAGACGGCTATTTCAGGGTTAGTTCGCGGATTTCAGGAGATACTTCTTCCCTTGTAAATTTGGTTTTTGATTTTTCAGCAAAGGGGAAAACGGTTTTCTATAAAACATACCCGGTAAAAATAAAGGGGAATAAATCAAGTTGGAACCTGGCAGAGATTTTCAGGGAATTTCCGGTTCGGAGCCTGAATGCCGATAAAGTTAAAATTTATTACTGGTTAACAAAAGGCAATAATCCTGTGTATATTGATGATTTACAGGTTGATATTGTAAATTATAAGACTGCCAAAAGGACAGTTTTACCACAATTTCCAGGTAACAGGAATGCAAAAAATGTGAACTCAGTTTG
>CAZBZA010000474.1:0-3116 GCA_964495865.1 uncultured Lentimicrobiaceae bacterium | reverse complement strand
CCTTGTCTCCCCTCCCCTTGTCCCCTTGTCCTCTCACCAAGCCCAAACCACCAAACCCTCTCAATCCCTCGCAAATCCGATACACGCCACACTCAGTTTTACCCCTTCCACAGCCAGCAGAAGATGAGCAGCTGATTCGAGGGTTGCACCGGTTGTTATAACATCATCCACCAGAAGGATATGGCGGTTGGCTAGTTCTTCAGGAGCTGTTACTTTAAAAATTTCTTTAACATTTTCCCAACGAGCAAAGCGCGATTTCCGTGTTTGTGTTTCGGTATTAAAAGTGCGTACAAACGAAGTTGCATCCATTTCGATATTCATGGATTTTGCCAGCCCTATGGCAATTTGTTCGCTCTGGTTGTATCCTCGTTTGCGTTGTTTGGCGGGATGCAACGGAACAGGAACCACTTTTGTAACATCTTTAAACGAATCAGTTTTTAGCAGGTCGGTACCAAGTATTTTTCCCATGTAAATACCCACATCCATTCGGCCTTTGTACTTTAACTGATGAATGAGATGCTGAACTTTTCCTTTTTTCTGAAAATTATATAAAGCCGCCGTGTGCGCCAATTGTGCTCTTCCCCAGAAAACTTTATCCAGTGGACTATCGTCCATCAGGTGGTAATTGGTTTTTGGAAGATGGTAGAGGCAAAATGTACAGATAACTTCTTCGTTTTTGAATAGCGAATTGCCACAAGCAGCACAAACCCTTGGATATAAAAGGGATATAAAATCTTCGATAAATCCTGGAATTTTCATAACTGAATAATTATAGTCAAAGATAAGCAGAAAGACAGTATAAAAAACGGTAACCTAAACTGTAATGCAGGTTTATCGTAAATTTAGTGAAGTTTCTTCCGGGGCACCGCGAACCGACGAAAATTAAAACTTATATACAAATGCCAGTAAAGCCCTGCTGTTGGCCACTGCTTTTAAATCAGTAAGTTCGGTTTTTGTATTTGCACTTACTTTTCCATAAGCGGCAACGGTATGCTCAAGTTCGAAAGCAATATCAAGTTTACCTGAAGTAAATACAACCCGGGGTGCAACCCTGTAAACATGATCAATGTTGGGCCCACGTGCATAGAAAGTTGACGTTTTAACGGTTTCGGTTGAGCCCATATTCTTTGTATATCCGGCAAACAGACCGAATTGCACTTTTTTGCCATGTGTATTTACATCTAACCAGAGGGAACCCGTATTGAGATTTGTAAAATCCTTTGACCCGGTTGCGGTATCATTTATCTGGCTTGCAGCGTATCCGCCAATCATTACCAGATCGGTGGCATTTTGTGCATACACTCCTTCGAGTTTTACTGTAACCGGTTTAAACTTAAATTTTGCAAAAGCAATGCCCGACACGCTGCCCACCTTTTCAGATGATTCGAATTTTTTATTTTTAGCGTTGTTAACGGTGTATAATTCAGGCATCAGCGTTTTGTAATCAACGCCGATTCCGAATAAATGCTCAGTCGATTTCGGGTTGTATTGCAGTTGGAAATGAGCGTTAGGAATACCGGCATTTCTCAGAAATTTTGAGCTTAAAACCGGAGCAGAGGCGTACGCATTATTTACAAAAACATATTCCGGTCCCAGGCTGGTAAAATCGCGTTGGGCAAATACACATGCAATTAATTTTAATCCGCCAACAGTTTTCGAAAACCTGATTTGTGGATTCCGCGAGAAAGGTTGAAACGGAGACCCGGTATTGAAGGATATTGTTCCCGGAAACGATTCGGCAATAAACATCGGATGCCAGTACTGGCCCACCATGAGTTCTGTCGTTTCCCAGTTGAGCTTTACAAAAGCATGACGCAATCTGAACCCGTTTACATCATCGAGGCCTGAAGCTGCATTGCCAAAGAAGTCTGCTTCAAGTACTCCCGAAGTTTTTGCTCCAAAAGCATCAGGACCGGTGATTGCACCTTTTAACCTCGTTTGTATGGAGAGGATATTAAACGTAGATTTATCGTTAACATCCTTACCGTCCGCATCCGGTGCGATATTATCAGGATACAGCAAAAAATGTCCTTCGCGGATATTAACCGTTTGCCGGGTGTCGTAAAAAATATCAGTTTTAACAAATCCCGAAAAGCTGATCCCGAATTTTGGTTCTTCTTTTTTTTCCTGTGCTACACTCAACAAGGAAATTGAAAGCGAAAATGCCAGAATCGATAAGTGTATAAATCGTTTCATGATGTAAATTTAAGTTTTCAGTTATTTTTATCAGGTGGAAATAGTTTCTTTAATACCGACCTGTCCTTGGGTGGCTTGCCGTACAATACATTCAGATTGCTGAGTGCCGTAGGATTGTCTTTCCACAGCGTGATTGCCTTCAGGTAGCTTTCGGCAGCTTCCTTTTGTTTATACTGATGCCGCTGTATTATGCCTAGGTTAGTGTAAGCAACAGATAGGCGCCGGGGTGTTTCTTTCTGAGCCAGAATAATATCGGCTACTCTTTTATTCAGAATTTTCTTATAATTCTTCCCCTTAAAAGCCTCATCCTTTTCATCGAAATAAGGCTTTACTAAAACAAGTATCTGATCTTTGGTCAAAATACCAAACCGCTCAATCCATTTAGCATAAAACTCAATGCATTTATTAGCCTGAATAGCTGCAGAATCCAGTAAATAATGTTTTTCAAGCGAATCGCTGCTTTCGTAAAGCGCTTTCGATATATAAATGGAAGCGCGGTTATTATAAACAATTCCCGGTTCGTATGATTCGGAATATCCCGGGACTTTCATAAAAATGTTTTCGATGCTGTCGAGAATGATGGTAGCATCCATATAATTTTTATCGTTAATAAAAGTATCGTATTGCCCGAACATACGCTTTGTTCCAATAATCCGTGGATCTTCCGATTTATTGATACCGCTGTAATAGAAGTATGCAGCCATAAAGCTGATAGCGCAAATGCAAGCTACTCCGATAAGTACAATTTTTGTTTCTCTTGTAATTTTAAAGATGCTCATCTTTATTTTTCCGGTTTTCCGACATGGTAAAAATAAAACTATCCCGAATTTCCGGGATAGTTTATGATTAAATAACAAAGGGGATCAATTGCTGTGAACTTTTTCCATCAGGAATTTTTTAATTTCCAGAGGTGTTGGCTT
>CAZBZA010000473.1:0-3117 GCA_964495865.1 uncultured Lentimicrobiaceae bacterium | reverse complement strand
TAGAAATCCAGGAAATTGAAAAACAATATCAACTCTATTTCGAAAAATAGTGGCAATAATTACGCCTCCACGACAGCGAAATGAACAACCCCGACCTGCCTTACTACCTGCTGGGTGCCTAGTCCAAATTGCAGGCATACATGGTTCGCTTTTCCCTCATAATGAAGTTCACGTCAAATGCAGTCTCAGGTTCTGATTCCCGCGAGATTCACCCTGAATCAGTACTCGCAGCAGCAGAACTGACGGCTTATTTCAAATCACATACCCGCAAGGTTTACAATACAATGTACAATTCCGAAATGGACAGTAAGATAGGAGCTGCCCTCAACTGGTTGAAACGCCACAATGGTTCTGCAACCGAGCGAATGTTGCTGAATAGCAAGGTCGGCAGTTGCAAGTCTGTGGTACAAGTCCGGGAACTCCTCCAGGAAATGGTCGATCGGCAGCTCGGTGTACTCACCAGTTCAACACCTCCGCGTGGAGGCCGTCCCACTGTAAAGTTTACGCTTAACGATTCAGCAATCGCAGAAAAACCTGCACAAACCGATGATATTTAATAACTTGACATGAAATAAATTATCTGCATCCGGTTCAGCATTCGGTAATCTGCTCTTCCATTTAAGTCGGGTGCAGAATCGGTTGCAGAACCGCTTACTTTTTAAAATTACTTAAAGTAACAGCTGTTAATATACTGTATAACATCAAGATATAAATTCATAACAAATCTATTGAACCGATTGCAGATTAAAAACCGATAAAATGCCATAAAAATATAAGGCTTCAGTTTTTCTCAGCAATGAATACAAATCAAGTAGTACTATTCTCGCCAAAATCCATCGAATGACCATTGTTGGTTAACTTGCCGAACCATCGAATGATCATTGCTTCTTAACTAAGTGTTTTTTGTGGCTTGGGTATATTAAACATCTGGTTTACTAAATATTTACTTAAAATAACATTATATGTAATACTAAGATCATTTAATTGATTTTATTATTACATTTGTGGCAAACTAAGAAAATATGACCTTATTGCCTCTCTCCGATGAACAGGTGCTCGAACGCCTCAGACAGGAAAACTCCTGGTGGGCCACTGGCCAGATAGACGAAGACTACGCCGGTATGCAACGGCGTCTGTATTTCGATTTGTTTTACCCGCTTGTCGAAGATATCTCCATCAAACGGGCTGTTATCTTGATGGGACCCCGCCGGGTTGGTAAAACCGTCATGATATATCATGCCATAGATGCTCTGCTTAAAAGCGGTGTTTCTCCTCACCAGATAGCGTTTGTCTCAGTCGAAAATCCATTTTTTAACAAAATGCCTCTTGAGCAGTTGTTCAAAACCTGTCTTAAAGCCACCGGCCAGGAATCGCCTAAAGGCTGGTATGTCTTCTTTGATGAAATCCAATATCTGAAGGATTGGGAAGTACACCTGAAATCGCTGGTTGACAGCTACCCACACACAAAATTTGTAGCCAGTGGATCAGCAGCAGCAGCACTCAAGCTCAAAAGCAACGAAAGTGGAGCTGGCAGATTCACTGACTTCATGCTTCCACCTCTTACTTTCAATGAATATATTCACCTGCTGCAACTTCAGCATTTGATTATACCTACGCAAATTGACTGGGAAGGTAATGCTACCAGCTTTTTTGGCTCCACCAACATTGCTCTTCTCAATGAGCATTTTCTAAAATACATCAATTATGGAGGCTATCCCGAAATTATCTTTTCCGAAAAACTACAGGTAAATCCTTCCCGTTTTATAAAATCTGACATTATTGATAAGGTACTGCTCAGGGATTTGCCCAGCTTGTATGGCATACAGGATGTACAGGAACTGAATTCATTGTTCACCAGCATTGCATATAATTCCGGGCAGGAGTTTTCACTTGAAGCGTTGAGTCAGGCTTCTGGTGGTGTCGAAAAAAACACCATTAAACGATACATACAGTACCTCGAAGCGGCTTTTCTTATTAAAATCATTCATCGTATTGATCACAATGCAAAAAAATTCAGCAGGATAAACTATTTCAAAATTTATTTGACCAATCCATCCCTTCGTAGTGCCTTATTTACACCTTTGCAGGCTACTGATAAAGTAATGGGTGCTATGGTCGAAACCGCCATTTATGCTCAGTGGCTGCAGCGCGAATGGTTCGAGCCCTGGTATGCACGCTGGACTCAGGGCCGGTTTCAGGGCGAGGTGGATATGGTTGGCTTATCGCCACAAAACTTTAAACCCTTGTGGGCGTTGGAGATAAAATGGAGTAACCGTTATTTCGAAACGCCCGGTGAGCTTAAATCACTTTTAGCCTTTTGCGAAACCAATAATCTAAAATCCGCGTTAGTTACAACTATCGACAAAACCGGTAGCCGCGAAATGCAGAAAATGAAGCTTCACTTCCTTCCCTCATCTCTATATGCATACACGGTTGGGAAAAATACTATTATGCAAAAACAACAGCGAAATGGTTAAAGTACATGCCCTCTCTTTTCTTCAAAGAAGGGCTGAGAGTTGAGTTCTTTTCACCTGGCTACCATGCATCTTTATAAAACTAAAAGGTTTGATGCTCTTTTAAATACTCGAAGTTCAACTACCTGGTGAATCATAATCGGGCTAAACGATATCACTTTTAGTGCTTTTCATGGTCACGCTTCCTTGCCATCCTGAGTTAATAGTGACTAAGTCATTGCCTAAGTCAGTGACTAAGATTTCTCGGGAAAAGGTAGATCAAGTATTTTCTCAGGATATTGATATTGAAGTGTTGGGCTCAATATTAAATAATGACGTTAGTGAAGTTGTAGTTAACTACTGTGCAATATTTTCAGTGTAAGCCATATCAACGTTGCACCCTATTATTTAAGCTTAACTTGGTAAGCCAGAATAACCATTGTTAAATACTGAAATCCCTTATCATTTAAGGGTTGTACAAAAACGTTTAATGAATTACACTTAAAGTTTGTACACTATTCACTGCAATTTTTACTTTTACCCCGTGATCTAAATTGGAAAGATTAATAATTTCATGAATTAATTTGATCGGAACGTTCAAACCGTCACCCATACCGTCACCATAGTAAATACAAAAGCCCGGAAACGTAATGTTAACGGGCTT
>CAZBZA010000472.1:0-3128 GCA_964495865.1 uncultured Lentimicrobiaceae bacterium | reverse complement strand
ATGGATTTCCGATGGTGGCTGAACCTGTTAAATCAGGATGGCAACTACCCGGTTCACGGATGATAACATTATACGTTCCCGGAGCTAAACCAGTAAAAGTGTTTAAGCTCTGCCAGGTTGTTCCGTTATTAATGGAATACAAATAGCTTCCCGATCCTCCCGATACATTAACCGCAATTGTTCCGTTACTTTGGTTATTGCATTGAGCGTTGGTTGCTGTGATTGAATTCAAAACATATTGCTCGTAGATATTGATAGTTGACGTTACATAAACAACATTCGCAGCACATGGACAACCGGTAGCTATCTGTATAATAAAGGTTTCACTGTTATCCGAAACTCCATCCGAAACTGCGATATAAGGGATATCAATAAATTGAACATTGGCGGGAATTGTAACCTGGGTAGGGAATGGTTGATTGCCATTTGTAGTTATATCTACGCCATTTGTAGCTGTTCCTGATAAAATAAGGTCTAGAGTTGCAGGTTGTGAAATATCATTATTGTTTCGTGTAATTCTGAATGAGTTATTACATCCTTCGAAAACATTATTCATGCCTTCAATGAAATTTCCATAATTGGTAAGTGATACACTTTCGGAATTAAAACTTTTTGCCTGTAAAAATACAGCACCATCCCACAGTTGGTCTGAAGCATCGGCAACAGACATTTTAATCCGATATGTTGAACAAGGCACAACTGAATAGGTGGCAGTTAAAACAACAGTTCCTCCATCAAATTGCATTGTAAGTGAATTTGCCGGATAATTAATGTAATACTCTGCATTTTCGGCAGGGAAATTTGTCCCATTCACATTGGTGCCGGCGGGATGGATGGTATTAATTGAAACTGGAATATTGCCCTGAATCGTTGCCAGGTTCACAGCATTGTTGGTATAACTTCCAGTAATAGCAGGTCCGCTAAGGAAAAATCCAAATGCATCATTATACTGGGTCTCACAATATTCAATATATTCTTCTGATGTAAATACATATGAAAATTCAACTGTATTTCCGGCAGGTACAAAGTCAAATTCCAGAACAGCAGCATCATACATGGTTCTTCCTGAAATGGTAACCAGGTCAGGATCAGATGCGCTGCTGACCATTTCATCGGATTTACCTCCGGTATTATTCGGCCCCATTGCTGAAGATGCTTTTCCTGAGGTCAGGATCAAACCTTCATTGATAGGAAATGTAGATGTGGCTTTGTTAAAATATGCCAGCTGCCGGTCGCCTGCTGTAGCTGACCATGTATGGTTAGCCCAATTCCAGTTGCTTCCGCTTCGGCTATAATATCCAAACCGCACATTGCTGGCTGTTAAACACCCGGTAACCAGCACATTCTGAACTAATTGTTCAGGAGTCATGGCGTTATACACGGAATTCTCCGCAACGGAGATTGAGCCGGCAGGAGCATCGGTATTATTTATTTTGCTTGCCGTTGGATAAAAAACATTCGGTTGTGTTTTCCGGTCTGGATATTGAAAATCCTCAATGTTTTGTCCTGAAACTGAAGACGAAAAGATTAGAATTAATGAAATAAGACCGATCTGAAAAAGGGTAGAGGCTTTCATTGATACAAGTATTTGAAATGGTTGGAGGTAGTTACGTTTTTGGGAGTATGATTGGGAAATGCCAACAGACTATGCTTGTGCATTTTGCTGCATTCGTGTTTCGGATGAAAAATGAATCTCAGGTTTTTGTTAATACTTAATAGATGAAGTTTGAACTCAACAGAAAATGGAATATTTATAAAATAATACAGAAAAGAAAGTACTGAAATGGATTTATGTCCTGAAATGGTAAAATTCATGTCAGCAGGTAATGAGAGAAAAGAGAAGTCAGGCAGAGTTTGTATAGTCATACTATTTTGATATTCAGTACTATACGAGTACTGGTAGTTGTGATAGAAGGAGTAAATCTGAACTTAAAGCTACTTTCTGTACTTGAAAATGAAAATATCATGCCATAATCTGTAAAATGATGAATATCAGATTTATAAGAGCTTTTGGTCGTGGCTTATAATTACAATTGTCCCATTGTGGGAAATTAGTATCATTGTGGAAGCGTTTTTCTTATTTGTACTAAAATAAAACACATAAGAAAAACTACCTTGCTTGTAAAAATATTGAATATCAGATAGTTATTTTACATGAGATGATTATCGGAAATTACAGTTCAGTTATTCCAAAGCCAAATGCTGAAATTTCTAAAAAGTACACAATGGGTTTAATATAAGTGATCGTATAAATGAAAAGAAGTGTAGGACACTATAAAAATGGATTTACAAATATTTCTATAGGTTTTTAATGAATCGTATATTCTTGTTATATCCGACAATTTTTGAGAAAAAAAAACTCCGGTGAAAGCCGGAGTTAAGAATCGTAAGTCTATGCTGTGTTCTTTCAGATATGAATTCTGAAAAATATTCTTTGGCTACTGGATTACAGGGGAATATCTCCTTCCATTGCTGCCGTTAATAATTCGGATATTGAAGTAATAAGTAATCCGACTGAAGTATCAGCTGCTCCGTAATAAATTTTAACTTCACTGTTTTCCATTGCAAAGCCTTCAGAGTCATATTTCTCAACTATCATTCCGCTGGGGAATGTAACATTCGGAACTTGCCCGGCAAGCTCCCATATTTCTCTGGGTTCCAGTATATTGCACCTGCATCGGCCCAATACTTTTGTGGGATTATTTAAATCAAGTAACATTACTCCGCCCTGATATATATTTGAGCTTCCGAAATGCCCGGCAACACCATGATATACATGCAGCCATCCTTTACGCGTTTTAACAGGAGGTGGTCCCGAGCCAATAAATTCATCCCAGTAATGGAACCGGCCACTGATAAGCGTAGATACAAACTGCCAGTTAACCAGGTCGGTACTTTCACTGAGGCATATTGCACTTCCCGAAGTAGGTCCGCCGCTATGTTTCGCTTTGTTTGGCCTGTCCATCCGGTAATATTTGCCATTGATTTTCTCCGGAAACAAAACCCCGTTTCTGATGTCTTCGTTGGAGGTAATTCCAAGGAATTCAAAAGATTTAAAATCGTCGGTAACGCCAAGCCCGAGTTGACAGCCATCCTGCATATCCATGGCGAACATGATATAAAACCTG
>CAZBZA010000471.1:0-3132 GCA_964495865.1 uncultured Lentimicrobiaceae bacterium | reverse complement strand
TTACTTGCCTTTTCATCATAAAATGTACCTTTGCCAGCTTAAATCCAGATAATTAATTGAACAATACAAATACACTACTTCGACTCAAAAATAGCGTTACAACCGCTTTACCCAAAGGCATGAAAACCGCTTGGTGGCTAATAAAAATTACCGTACCGGTTTCGTTTGGCGTAATGTTGCTCGACTATTTTGGTCTGCTTGCATTGATGGCTAAATATACTGGTCCAATATTCGGTTACCTTGGATTACCCGGAGTTTCGGCTATTGTGCTGATAACCAGTATTTTTACAAATATTTATTCGGTAGTTGCTGTACTTACGGTATTAGATCTCCCGATGCGCGAAGGCATTATACTTGCCACCATGTGCCTCGTTTCGCATGGATTTATAATTGAAACTGCTGTAATGAAACGAACCGGTTCCTCAGCCATACGCATGCTTTTGGTAAGGCTTACGGGTAGTATAGCCGTTGGTTGGTTGCTGAATATGGTTATGCCCGGAAGTTTTTCAAATATTGATATTCCGATTGTGGATCAGCAACAGGAATTCGGATTGGTATTCATTAATTGGATAAGCAGCATTTCGGTAACTATGCTGAAAATAATGGTGCTTGTAAATATCCTGCTCATTTTTCAACAAATTATGGAGGAATTCGGGTGGATAGGTGCTATCGAAAAACCATTGTCACCGTTTATGAAAATCTTTGGTTTGCCAAGCAGTACCTCGCTTTCATGGGTTGTAGCCAATCTAATCGGACTTGCTTATGGTTCTGCTATTATGATTGAAGAATCGGAAAAAGGTAAAATGAGCCGCGAAGATGCCGATTTACTAAACCATCATGTTTCGCTTTCACATTCGCAACTCGAAGATCCTTTGCTGTTTCTCACGTTAGGATATGCCATCCATTGGCTCATCTGGCCACGGATTATTATTGCCATTGCTGCGGTGTGGCTCCGAAAGGCAGAATTGAAATTTGTAGCGATGTACAGAAGCAGAAGAATGCCTGAACACATTTCATAATTTACACATAAAAACCTGGCTGTCAGGCTCTATCAGCATTTCACTGTTTTTAACAACCCTCTTTGCTGATAACACTTGTATATGTTACTCTAATTTATAACTTTGCAACCCATTTATTTCCGAACCACTGTTTCAATCATAATAAACTCACTGTTACAATGAAGGTTTACAAGACAAACGAAGTTAGAAATATTGCACTTATTGGTGGCGCTAAATCAGGCAAAACCACTGTAGCTGAAGCAATGCTTTTCGAAGGCGGTTTACTGAACCGCCGCGGATCAATAGAAGATAAAAATACGGTTTCCGATTACCGTGAAATAGAGCTGGAAAGACAAAATTCAGTTTGCTCAACATTAATGTATGTTGAATACAAAGGGAAAAAGATCAACATTTTAGATACCCCTGGTTTCGACGATTTTATAGGCGAAGTAGTTGCTGCACTGCATGTTGCAGATACTGCAGTAATGCTTGTTAATGCTCAGAATGGTGTAGAAGTTGGTACCGAAATTACATGGCGGCTTACCAATAAAAATAATATTCCGGTAATTTTTGCTGTAAACCAGCTGGAGCACGAAAAAGCAAATTTCGAAGAAACACTTCGTCAGCTTAAAACTCAGTTTGGTGGAAACGTTACCCTGTTACAATATCCTGTAAATGAAGGCCATAGTTTCAATGCTATCATCGACCTGTTGCAGATGAAAATGCTGAAATACGCCGATGGCGGTGGAAAACCCGAAATACTGGACATCCCTGCTGATGAAATGGCTAAAGCCGAAGACCTTCACAATGCACTTATCGAAAAAGCAGCCGAAAGTGATGAATCACTGATGGAAGCATTTTTCGAAAATGGTTCACTTACCGAGGAACAACTCGAAAAAGGATTAAAAGCCGGTATTATCAGTCGTGGTTTATTCCCTGTTTTGTGCCTTTCGGCAAAACACAATAAAGGTATTGGCCGACTGATGGAATTTATTTGTTCCTCAGTTCCTGCTCCTGATGAAATGCCTGCTGTACTTACTACTGCCGGCAAAGAACTTACCTGTAAATCGACTGATCCTACTTCATTATTGGTTGTTAAAGTGGCCGTTGAGGAGCACCTTGGCGAAATCGCTTTCTTTAAAGTTTATGGCGGCGAAGTAACTGAGGCTATGGATCTGATTAATGGCACCAATTCAGGCAAAGAACGTATTTCGCAACTGCTGATAATAGCCGGGAAAAAGCGCGAAAAAGTCGAAAAAGTTTGTGCCGGCGATAT
The DNA here is from genome assembly GCA_964495865.1 of uncultured Lentimicrobiaceae bacterium. GTDB lineage: Bacteria > Bacteroidota > Bacteroidia > Bacteroidales > UBA4417 > UBA4417. The sequence goes on along the minus strand of CAZBZA010000471.1, from coordinate 858 downwards.
TGCTGCAACCATCAAGCTTAAAAGTACCCGTACCGGTGATACACTAAATTCAGTTAAAAATGCTGAAGACGTTATCGTTCCTATCGAATTTCCGGCACCAAAAATCAGCATGGCTATCAAGCCTAAAAATTCAGCTGACGATGAAAAACTGGGTGCTCGCCTCAACGAAATGCACAAAGTAGATCAAACTCTTTTAATTGAATATTCGAAAGAGCTCAAACAAATTATTATCAAAGGCCAGGGCGAGTTACATTTAAATATTGCAAAATGGTATCTCGAGCACCTCGATAAAATTCCTGTTGAATTTTTCGCTCCTAAAATCCCTTACCGCGAAACCATTACCAAATCAGCAAAAGCAATGTATCGCCATAAAAAACAATCAGGCGGTGCCGGGCAGTTTGGCGAAGTTCATATGCTTATTGAGCCTTACACCGAAGGTATGAAATTCCAGTCGGAGTTCGCCGTTCGCGGTACCGATGAGCATGTGCTTCCATGGGGCGGAAAACTTGTTTACAACAACTGTATTGTAGGTGGTGCTATTGATGCTCGTTTTATTCCTGCCATCCTCAAAGGTATAATGGAAAAAATTGAAGAAGGCCCGCTTACCGGTTCTTACGCCCGCGATATCGTTGTTAACGTTTACGACGGTAAAATGCACCCGGTTGACTCCAACGAATTGGCATTTAAACTTGCCGGTCGCCAGGCTTTCAAGGAAGCATTTAAAAATGCCGGACCGAAAATTCTTGAGCCTATTTACGATGTTGAAGTTATGGTACCAGCCGAACGCATGGGCGATGTAATGACCGACTTACAAGGTCGCCGCGCCATTATAATGGGTATGGACAGCGAAGGAAACTA
>CAZBZA010000470.1:0-3136 GCA_964495865.1 uncultured Lentimicrobiaceae bacterium | reverse complement strand
CCGGCGGGATCAACAAGGATTAGCCTTTTGACAAGCTCAGGTTTTTCGAGAGCCAGAACCATTGATATCTGTCCGCCCATCGAATGTCCGGCCAGGTTAACAGGACCTAAATCAAGTTGTTGTATCAGTTCGGCAATTACTCCGGCATAAAACGTCATTAAGCCGCTGTGTGGTTCTTTCGACGACTTGCCGTAACCCGGAAGGTCAACAGCTATAACCCTGTAGTTTTTGCTGAGTTCGCCGATATTTTTCTTCCATGCTGGCGCGTAGCTTCCCAGTCCGTGAATCATAAGTATAGTCTCCGTGCCTTTGCCCTCATCCATGTAGGCAAGTTTAATACCGTTATTCAGTTCGGCATATTTTACCGGATAATCATATTTCAAATCGCTCATCGAATTTAATTTGGTGAGATTTTTATATGGAGCACATGCCGTAAGTAGCAGGAGTAGAAATGGAATGAATGATCTGATTTTCATATTTTTAAGTGTTTTCATCTTCATTGGTTTTATATGAGTTATCAGAACATTAACCATTTATAAACTACAAAAGCAGTGTATGGATTCACCGGACGGGTTGCCGAATTTCCATTAATTGACGATCCGTGCGAATCATCGGTACTATCGAAGAAATCGCCAAGCCACATATAAGCAGCGTGCATTTCGATGCTCATGTATGGTCCAATAGTATAAGCAACGGATCCGTTGATTTCAGTACCCAGGTTCCTGCCTCCGTTTTGAGGTTTCGCAGGGCTCACGGCCATTGCAGTGCCAGCTTTAACGTTCAGTTTGTGTGGGATCAGATCACGTGTTACATTTACAGTTCCACCAATCAATCCATAACCCATATTCGAAATATCCGAAACTACAGGCGTAAAACGATTTACTACATTGGCATGTGGGAATAACAGGTAACCGCCCGTCCCTACAAAAATACTCGTCGGCATTCCGTAGTAGTTTCCTGTAACAACTCCTGTGTATTTTTTATCGGAAATGCCATTCGGATCGCCCGAAGCATAAATAAAGTCAGCTGAAAAGTAATCGTTTACAGTTCGTCCGTAGCGGTAAGCAGCTCTGATATTTCCTGCAAAACCAGCAATATCCGACGATTTTTGGTAACCAGCCTCTGTATTTGAACGTACGGTACCCAGGTTATAATTCAGATACCCGCTAAGTTGGAACGGATCGAGCAGAAAATCAGGATTCCTGCTTATATTACCTCCAAGCCATACAATATCAGCTTTATAATCTTTTTGCATATTAAAAACAAAGCAACCGTTGTAAGCCGCCATGGTACTAGCCAATCCTTCGCCGAAAACCGAAACACCGCCTTGTCCTTTACCACGATCGCGAACATAATACAGCGATCCGCCCGCGCTCCATTTCATGTTTAACTTATGATGGTATACAAGTTCAGTTAAGGTAACATCATCATCAACTTCGGTATTGTTTTCGTAAAGAAGGTAATATCCGGCTTTAACTCTTTGATAATCGCCATCGTAACGTGCCGAAATACCTACTGCATCTGTTCCCCAATACGAAAGCCGGTAACCGGTGGTAGTCATTTTGTCGAACATGGTACGGTACGGATTGTAAGGCGTATCGTACAAGCGTTGCAAACCGATATTAATTGCAAAGTTTTTTGCCGGAATCAGTTCCAGTTCAACATTTTGTGTCTGGAGATTAACCTGATCGCCGTTAATTGCTCCTCCTTTATTACCGCCAATGCCATAAGCCTGATCGCCCCAGGTCCAGTCGATTTCGAAAGAGGCTCGCAGAATTGCTTTGCCATTAAATAATTTTGGCTGATAAATAAAGAATGGAATGATTCGCTGTTCCATATAATTGGAAATAGCAGTATCGGAGGTTGTTGACGAATTTGGCCCGAAAAGCCTCCCGACCAACTGTCCGTTGAACATGCTGGCCTGGGGATAAATATCAGTGTGTACACCCTGGGTTATAAAAAATGCCAGGAACTGAAATTCCTTATTTGCCTTGGCATTGAAAGGCATATCCTTACTGAACAGGTTGAATTTATTGGCTTCTGATGCCGGTTTTTCGCTGCTGGATTGAGCAGATATCCTGAACGTGATTGCCAGGAAAACAGCCAGGAAGAGTAGAGTAAATTTATTCATGGTGCACATTTTAGGTATTAAAAAAAGCAAAGCCGATGATAAACATTACAACGGCTTTGCCTCAATCTGTTTTTTTGTTAAACGTTATGCTTTAAAGCAAAGCAGATCACTTACAAAACGCGTACAAATTTCTGAACATTCAATACACCAAGAGTTCCGCCATTTGAACTTCCGAAGCCTGCTTCAGGAGTAGGAGGAACATTCTGTGTTCCTGAGGTTTGAACAACTTCATACCACAATAATTCGGGACTGGTTTTTATTTCGAAAATACCTGAAGCAACGGCTACATATGGCAATTCCTGGTTACAGGTAATAGTCCAGATGTTACCGGTTGTAGATTTTGCTATTTCATATGTGCCGGCAAATACAAGGTCGGGAGTAGTTGTGGTGTTGCCAATGTTAAACTGGTTAACTTTGTATGTAAAGTCAGCCTTAAATTCAGCTTCCACTTTAAGTACATTGAAATAAGTAACCAGAAGAGGAGCAACATTACTTCCTTCGGATAACCATTTGCCCATAATACCTAAATCTTTTGTAGCAACGTTCGATTCAATAACTTCAGCAACATTCATTGCTGCGCCTTCATTATCGTAAACAGCTGTAGCTGAAGCTGGTTTGATTGTAAATTTTTCAGTTCCCTGAACAACAGAAGTAATAACAAGGTTAATGGTAGCTGATGAGTTGCCTGCAGTGTGGGTTACCGTATAAGTAAAGTCGATATCAGCAGGAGCAGTTACTGTAAGTGATGATGCGTCAAGAGCTCCAGTATTATCAGCTTTGGAATACACAGCTTCTGAAAAAGTAACAAGGATAGTTTTGTTATCAGTTGATAATTCAGCTGATTTCAGAGTTGGTGACAGGTTTTCGTCCTTTGAACAGGAGGAAAGGCCGATAAAAACAGCTAATGCCATTGATGCAAATAAAAGTGCTTTGTTTTTCATGATTGAGGTTTTTTAATTGATTAGAATTTAGTGGGTTAAAAGTATTTAATTGAAATGAGTGTTG
>CAZBZA010000469.1:0-3136 GCA_964495865.1 uncultured Lentimicrobiaceae bacterium | reverse complement strand
CCGGGAGCAGTTTTAACGGTGAAAGTCTGCTTTATGCCCGACCTCGATTTTTCGGGAGCCGAAATCGCGACATTCAGTTTCGCGGAAGCATCATCCACTTTAAGCGAAACCACGCCATGCGCTACAGTAAGTGGAATAGACATATCGCCCGATTTACGGAATGCAGTGGCATCAATGTAAATATTAGGCAAATGATCATTTGTAACCGGCAATTCCATGCTGGCCGATTTGTTAGAGAGAGTCAGGAATTTATGTGTCAACACGTTGTCCTGTTCAATAGTTACCAGCAACTGACCATCGAAAGGCGCTTTGAAAAGTAGTTTAGCTTTATCGCCCGGAGCGTAATTGGTTTTATCGGGCGTGATGCTTACTTCGCCTTCACGGCTGACTTCGAACGACGAATAATCGGTATCGCCCCAGCCATAGGCATAAAAGGTGCGCGAAACATAATTATCGCTTTCCGGAGCCATAATCCTAACTTCATACTGACCTGATTCTGTGGGAATAAAAGGTAGCACGGTTCCTGTTCCGTTGATTTTCATTTCGCGCGTAAAAACAACTTTTTCTTTCTTTTGCGAAACATAATTGTACTGACCGTAATTGCGTTCGATAACGGTTTCATATTTGTAATTGATAATCACAACCCTGGCCTGGGCTCCGGGGATTATTTTCCCTGTGCGGTCAACAGCCGCAAACTGCAGGTTTACAGGTTTGCGTGTTGATAACCACGTATCGAAATACTTTATCCCGAAATAAACCTGCTGGGTAGGAATCTCAATTACGTTCAAACGGTTTACAGGGCGGCCGGTTTCGTCGAAAACAGTTGTAAAAACTTTCCCTTCGAGCAATCCTATGTTTTTATACTCTGCCGGTTGCATGGTGGCAGAAGCTTTACCTTCGGCATTGGTTGTTCCCTGCTGCATAATGGAAGCCAGCACCGGCATGTTTTTCGATTCGATGTTAAAATTGTATTCAGGTAAAGCTTTCGATGTAAGTTGTTTGCGCCGTAAACGCAATTCAGTTTCAAAACGCCTGCCGCCGGCCGGAGTACCGTAAAGATTTTCGGCCAGGATATCGACTTTAATGGCTTCGGCAGGCTGGTAAACCGTTTTGTCAGTTTTTGCAGTTACTTTTATACGGTCGGGTACAAACTCTTCCACCGAAATTCTTCGCGATGCAAGAAGCACATCATTGGCAGCATACACTTCAATTACGTATGAGCCAGTCATAGCCTGGCGCGGAATAATAAACCGGGTTTCGGCAGCTCCCGCAGCATTAAGCTGGTGACGCTGGTTCATGTATTCGCGGCCGTTTGGTGCCAAAAGTTTAATTTTTATCGGGATATCTTTAACCACTTCCCAGCGCGGAGTGCGCACAATGGTATTGATATGAGCCGTATCGCCGGGGCGGTACAGATCGCGGTCGCCATAAATAAACACATCGTAATTTATATTATCGGTGCGTTTTCCTCCTACATCAAAACGTGATGTTTCAACCCTGGTTTGGTCGAAAAGCACAAAGTTGAAATCGTTTTCATGCTTAACAGTTACCATGCTCAGGCGGAAACCTGCCGCCAGTTGTTTTATATTCTTAAATATGGCAACCCCGTTGTTATCAGAAGTTGTGGAGTAAATTTTCTGGTTGTTTGAACTAATAAAATCAACTTTCGCACCTGTAATCGGCGTGGCATCACGAAGAGAATTTACAAAAACCATTACATCCGACGAACCTTCCTTTACAATAAGTCCGAGATCGGAAAGTGACAGCAACTGCGAATCCTGTATGTATTTGCGGTCAGTAGCTTCAACTCGCACAAGGTAAAATCCTTTAAAAGAATCGTCGAAGTTAAGTTCCTTCAAATCGAGGTTAAGCAGCGAAATATTACCGTTTTTCTGCAACGAACGGGTTTGGATTTCTTTGGTAAGAACCAGTTTTCCAAGGTTTTCGTCGAAATACCAGGTGTTAAAACTATAGTATTCATCGCCTTCGTAATCATAATCCCAGTATCTACCCTGTCGCATATAATGCTGAATATTATTCTCGAAAATTTTAAATATGGAAACCTTTATTTTTGGAACATTTACAATTTTTACACCCAGGTTCCGCTCTCCTTTGGTTGAAAGATAAACCGCGTTGCGCTCAGTAAATGCGATAAATGGCAACGGATCAGCAAATGAAACCACAGTTGTATAATCTTCCTCAAGGTCGTATCCGAAAAAGCTTTTTACACCTTTCTTAATGTTTAATGTATAGGACTGCGAACCCAGGAATTCAGCTTTAATGCGGAATCCGTTCGACAGTAACTCGGTTTGAAAATCAAGTGCCGGAACTATTGAAACAAAACCCGAAAGCCCGTCAGCAATTACAGGCTGCGATGTTAAAACATCAATATATCCTTTGCCATCGTCGAAACCTGATTCGGTGGCAGTTATCGTAAGTTTATCTTTCGACGGGATAAGGAAACTGCTTTTTACTGGCTCGGTACTGGCAGTATTTCCGCCGGTACAAATTAGTCCTTTCTCAATGATGGCTTCCCCTTTAATTTCATCAAGCGTGGTTTTCGGATCGAAGGGGAAAGCCAGCTCGATAGTTTCAGCATCATTTTGAGTTATAATCCTGTATGGCATTTCCTTACCGCCAACAAGAAGTTTTAAAAGCGGTTTTAATTTAACGGGCGAAACGGGGTTATTTAAATTAACCTGGCAACGGACTTCGACCTGGTTAGCAGTTTCTTCGCTCAGCGACCAGAATGTGTTGATACTTATAATATTCAGAAAAGGGGTGTGAAATGTTAGTGGTTTATCCTTGATGCTGTATTTCTCTTTTTTGTAACGGAGCAGTTCGTCACTGAGTGTGGCTGTGTAATTGGTTGCCGGAAGCAGTGATCCCATTGGAGAGAATGTGAGTTCCGATTTGCCTGTCCACATGAACTTTCCTGGAATCGGAGGTTCGAACTTTATGTATTGCACCGAATCCCATCTGTTTATCAGCGACGAATCGTTGAGCAGTTCTTTGTTGAATGTAAAAACCAGGTTCTGGGCGCGCAAAACTTCGTCGCCGAAATTGGTTTTCTTTACTTTAAGGGAGTTGAAATCGCTGCAGGAAGCAAGGCTTATGCCTAATAGCGCAAGAAGGA
>CAZBZA010000468.1:0-3139 GCA_964495865.1 uncultured Lentimicrobiaceae bacterium | reverse complement strand
CGCGGATCGAAATCCGGTTTTTTCTTCAGCATCAGGTTACCCACATCACCCAGGAAAGCCCAGCCATTTTCATCAGCTATGTCCGAAATACTGTCGGCACACAGTTTAATAACCAGTGGATCTATTTTGTTGAGTGGCTGATTTTTAGCAACTTTAGCGGTTTTTGTTGTCCTTTTGGTGCTTTTCTCCACCTGTGCCGCTGCTTCCGGTTTAAGAATTTCGATATAAATAAATTTATCGCAGGCAGTAATAAACGGATTCAGCGTTTTCTTTTCGCCTATGCCTATAACTTTCATGCCGGCTTCCCTTAATCGCGTGGCTAGCCGGGTGAAATCGCTGTCGCTTGAAACAATACAAAATCCATCCACTTTGCCGGTGTATAAAATATCCATGGCATCAATGATCAGGGCGCTGTCCGACGAATTTTTGCCGGTAGTGTAACTGTATTGCTGCACCGGCGTAATGGCATTCTCCAGAAGTACATTTTTCCAGCCTGTTACGGTTGGTTTCGTCCAGTCGGCATATATGCGTTTAAAAGTTGGAGTGCCGTATTTTGCAATTTCTTCAAACATTTCCTTCACATTGGCGTAAGGAACGTTGTCGGCATCAATCAATACTGCCAGTTTTAATTCGTTTTTGGTTTCCATATAAATTGGTTTACTTCAAGTATCGGCTCCATTTGTTAAAGAGCTCTTTGCTGAGTGATATCGCTTGGTTTTTGTGAAAATCGCTTCAGCACATCAAATATACGACTTTCAATTCCTGATTAATAATAAATATTGACCTGGCTATATGCAGGATGAATATAATAAAGGCGTTGCATAAGACTATCAGGACCTGACAGCTTACTTTATTTCCTTGACCATAACGTTGTTGGCGTCAAGCAATTCGCGCGAATCGTTAATAAAAGTTTTTAAATTGATTTGCGATTGTTTGTCGAGCAGCAAGGTATCGTTTTCGTAACGGGCAGCAGGAAGAATATAATATTGCTTTTTCTGGTTCTGAATTGGATTATACACCCACGTTAGCTGGTAGCCGGCATCTTTAATACTTGTTTTGCCTGATTCCTTTTGCAGTGTGATCGAAAACAGGGTGCCGCCATCGGTATATCTTTTCCTTTGGTTCGAAACGAAATTTCCCAGCGACCAGACAACCAGTTTTTCTTTCGAAACACTGTCAGACTGGTGCCATTCCATGGGTTGCAGAACATGCGGATGCGATCCGATAATAATATCAGCGCCATTTGTAAAAAGGAAATTTGCGATGTCTTTTTGAAAAGCATTTGGCAGCCGCTGATATTCCTCGCCCCAGTGTATAAAAACAATAGTTAAATCAACCGCCGAATCGTGTGCTGCTTTTATTTCTGCCAGCATTTTGTCCTTTTCAATCAGGCTCACAACATTGTTAGCAGGAACAGGAATTCCGTTCGTGCCATACGTATAATTAAGAAATGCCAGCCGGAAGCCTTTTGTATTGATGATCAATGGTGTTGATTTTGCATAGGTTTCAGCGTTCAGATACGTTCCCATATGAAGTATTCCTATGCTGTCGAGTACGCTGATTGTGCGCTCAATGCCGCTTCGTCCGCGGTCGCAGCTATGGTTGTTAGCAGTTCCGGCAATATCAATCCCGGCATTCAGCATTCCGGTTGCAAGGGCATCGGGCGAACTGAAAGCAGGATAGCCGCTGTATGGTTTTCCGTCGAAAGTAGTTTCGAGATTTGCAATGGCCAGGTCAGCACCCGAAAGCCAGGGACTGATATATTGAAAACATGAATCGTAGATGTACATTCCAAGTTGTTCATTCCATGCAGCATCCACCTGTGGCATATGCTGCATAATATCACCGGCAAAAATCAATGTTAGTTCATGGCTTGCCTGTAACGACGGTACCTGCGACGAGCTCTCCGATGTTTTAAATGGCAGAATCGAAAGCAACAAAGCAACAGATAACACTACCGTAAGCTGCATGATCCGTTTCTTTAGAAAGAAGAAAACAGACTGTTTATTGAAAAGAGATGTTACGGCTGAAGTCATGAGTTATTTGAAGGGTTTGAAGGGTTTCTTATTTCTTGTTTCAAGTTTCAAGTTTCAGGTTTGAAGGGTTTGAAGGGTTTGAGCCTTGGAATTTGGTCTTTGGAATTTGGTCTTTGGATTTTGGTATTTATTTTTGCAGAGCTTGAAGAGTAATCAAAGCTTTCTTATATCCTTAACTAAACGACATTGAAATGATATCACAATTTAAATATCAGGCTCATTCGCCCCCATTTATGCCACAATCCGCCTTTATATTCGGGTGACAGGTAATGTTGGGCCACTTCAATTCCTGTTCCTTTGTAACTAAAATGGATACCGGCTTCGGCACCACCTATTACCCTTTGTATTTTGTTACTTTTTAACGTAAAAACATTATTGTGGTTGAACATACCTCCCTGCAACAAGGCATTGTAAGCAACATAACCGGTGTGTGTTTTTGCAAAGAAATAGTATTGAAGCTTCGGCCATTGCTCATTTGTAGCAATTCCGAAAACAGGTTCGAAATTGCCTGCCTGCATTTCCATTTTCACACCGGCATTGTTATACAGAGTTCCGGCTTCAATTTCGGCACCAGCCAATAAACTGAAGTTTGGTTTGTTTACCAAAGCCTTTTGTATGTTATACGAATAATTCAATATCACATCGGTGTTTATCTGTGTTTCCCAGCCAAGCGGAACATCGTTGGTAGGGAAGGCGTCGTGAACAAGCGTCTGCATATACGATCCCGGCGAATATGGCCCAATATAACCGGCATAAAGCTGCGAGGTCATTTTTAGTTTGCGCACAGGGTCAGCGGTGGTTTTACCGAAACTAAAATAAAGGTATGACGAATAAGGCCGATCGTTGTTTAACGTTGGTGCAACTCGAGTATCGGTAGGTGTGTACATATCCTGAACCATTCCCAGATTGTAAGTTACAAAAGCGCCGTGCCGGTAAGGAATCATCAGTTTTTGCATTACAGAGGAACGGCCTAGCCATGCAGCCTGCAGGTCAAAAGTAATACCGTTGGTAAAATAACGGTCAGTATTCGCATAAGTGATCAGATCATTCTCGAATTCTATTTTCAGAATCTTACGCGTATCAACACTATGCAGCACCCATTG
>CAZBZA010000467.1:0-3161 GCA_964495865.1 uncultured Lentimicrobiaceae bacterium | reverse complement strand
AAAAATACTACCTTTGCCCCCTTGTAAGCCATCCGGCGGATGGAGCTAATTATTTAACACGAAACAACTTACCTTTTACAATGGAATATAATTTTGGTGAAGTAGAGAAAAAATGGCAGCAAAAATGGGCCGCGGATAAAGTTTATAAAACTGATATAATTGCCGGTAAACCTAAATATTATGTGCTCGATATGTTTCCTTATCCTTCGGGAGCAGGTTTGCACGTTGGTCATCCGCTTGGTTACATTGCTTCCGATATTTTTTCGCGCTACAAAAAGCTGAAAGGCTTTAACGTGCTTCACCCAATGGGTTACGATGCATATGGTCTGCCTGCTGAGCAATACGCCATACAAACCGGCACACATCCTGCCATTACCACCGAAATAAACCTTGCCCGCTACCGCGAACAGCTTGATAAAATTGGTTTTTCCTACGACTGGGACCGCGAAGTACGTACCTGCGATCCTGCATATTACAAATGGACACAATGGACTTTCATTCAGCTTTTTAACTCGTGGTTCAACAAAAAAACCAACAAAGCGGAATCTATTGATGAATTAACTGCTCAGTTTGCAATCGCTGGAAATACCGGTATAAATGCCGCCTGCAACGAAACTCCTGCTTTTACTGCCGACGTTTGGAAACAAATGAGCGAAAAGCAGCAACAGGAAATCCTGATGAACTACCGCCTTGCCTACCTGGCCGAAACTGCTGTAAACTGGTGCCCGGCGCTGGGAACCGTGCTTGCCAACGACGAAGTAAGCGAAGGTTACAGCGTACGTGGCGGTCATCCGGTTGAACGCAAGAAAATGAAACAATGGCTGCTGCGCATTACCGCTTATGCCGATCGCCTGCTCGAAGGGCTGAATACCATCGACTGGACGGAATCCATCAAGGAAATTCAGCGCAACTGGATAGGCCGTTCCGAAGGCGGAAGCATGCGTTTTGTGATTAAAAACCATAAGGATTTAGAGCAGATTGAAGTTTTTACCACGAGACCCGATACCATTTTCGGGGCTACTTTTATGGTTCTGGCTCCCGAACACGAACTGGTTTCGCAAATCACCACTTCCGAATACCGCGAAAAAGTAGATGCCTATGTTACCTGGGCTAAAAACCGCTCCGAGCGCGAACGCATGACGGAAGTAAAAAAAGTTAGCGGCGAATTTACCGGCGCTTATGCCGTAAACCCTTTTACCCGCGAACTGATACCCGTATGGATTGCCGATTATGTGCTTATGGGCTACGGAACCGGCGCTATAATGGCTGTTCCGGCTCACGACAGCCGCGATTTTGCTTTTGCCCGTCATTTCAATCTGCCAGTGGTTCAGGTGGTAAACAAACCCGGACACGAAGCTACCGATCCTGCAACCTGGGACGAATCGTACGATTCGAAAGAAGGCATCATGATAAATTCAGGCATTATTAACGGCCTGCAGGTAAAAGAAGCTATCAGCGCTGTAATCCGCGAATCCGAAAAACGCGGCATAGGAACAGGAAAAATCAATTTCCGCCTCCGCGATGCTATTTTCAGCCGCCAGCGCTACTGGGGCGAGCCATTTCCTGTGTATTACAAGGACGGGATGCCTTATATGTTGCCCGAAGATCAGTTGCCGCTTCAATTGCCGGAAGTGGATGCGTATCTGCCAACCGAAAACGGTGAGCCACCGCTGGCCCGTGCTAAAAACTGGATTACTGACGATGGTTACGCTTTGGAAACCAATACCATGCCGGGCTTTGCCGGTTCGAGCGGATATTACCTGCGTTATATGGACCCGCGCAACGATAAGGAGTATTTCTCGAAGGACGCAGCCAACTACTGGCAGAATGTCGATTTGTATATCGGCGGCGCCGAACACGCAACAGGCCATTTGCTGTACGCCCGTTTCTGGAATAAATTCCTGTTCGATCTGGGCTATTCGGTCGTTGAAGAGCCTTTTAAAAGACTGATCAACCAGGGAATGATACAAGGCCGGTCGAGTTTTGTTTATCGGGTGAACCCCGAAAAAATGACTGAGTACATGCTCTGGCAGCAGATTAAAGATAATAAGCTGGGTGTGCGTTTTGAGCGCGATTACCGCGACGGGAACAGGAAATTCGACTATTTCAGTGAAGAAGCAAAACTGATCATTGAAGTTAAGCGACAGAAATCACTCGAAAAACTGGCACATCCTTATGCCGCTTATGCCGCCGAAAAAGGATATAAACTCCTGCTTATCCCCATGAGGGATTTCCTGGATGGAATGGATACCGTACTTGCCAGAATAAACGCGGCTATCAGGGGCGAAGATGTTCCTTCGTTTGTTGAAAAGGAACAACTCGATGCTTCTGCTATTTTTATATCGAAAAACTATCCGGGGCGCGAAAATTACTCCGATGCATTGCATGTAGATGTAAGTCTTGTGCACAACGATATTTTGGATATCGAAGCATTTAAAAACTGGCAGCCACATCTTAAAAACTCCCATTTCATCCTCGAAGATGGCAAATACATCTGCGGAAGCGAAGTGGAGAAAATGTCGAAATCGAAATACAATGTAGTTAATCCTGACGATCTGATTGAACGTTACGGAGCCGATACATTGCGTTTGTACGAAATGTTCCTCGGTCCGCTGGAGCAAGCCAAACCCTGGGATACCAGCGGTATCGAAGGCGTTTTCAGGTTTATACGTAAATTCTGGCGACTGTTCCACGACCACGATATAAATTTCAGTGTTACGGATGAAGTCCCCACTGCTGCAGAATTAAAAGTGCTGCATAAAACCATTAAAAAGATTCAGGACGATACCGAGCGCATTTCGTTTAACACGGCTGTAAGCAGTTTTATGATATGTGCCAACGAGCTTACCGAGCTGAAATGCAACAAACGCGCTATATTGAGCGAGCTGGTAGTTTTAATTTCGCCTTATGCACCGCATATTGCCGAGGAATTATGGCAACTGCTTGGTAACAAAGGATATGTTTGCGATGCAACTTTCCCTGAATACAATGCCGCTTACACCATCGACAATACATTTGCCTACCCGGTTTCGTTCAACGGGAAAACGCGTTTTACACTCGAATTGCCGGTCGATATGCCGGTTCCGGAGGTGGAAAAAGCTGTATTAGCAGCACCCGAAGCACAAAAATGGCTTGGCGGACAGCCTCCTAAAAAAGTGATT
>CAZBZA010000466.1:0-3162 GCA_964495865.1 uncultured Lentimicrobiaceae bacterium | reverse complement strand
ACAGATGAAAACTAATTTATTATTTCCAACTAAAATGCCTGTGAACGGCAGACCGAATAATAACAAACTTCACGTCAAGGCTACAGCCATAGCATATCCTATTATCCTTTTGCTGATGAGCTTTTTGAGCATTTTACAGGTTTCGGCTGCAACTTTTTACTCCGGGGGCAGCCTTCCTGCGAATTTAACATCCAGCTGGCGGACCAATCCCGACGGCACTGGTGTGAATCCCGCCAATTTTAAAGGAAATGATATTTTTATCGTCCAGAGCGGCCATACCATGACCACCACTGCAAACTGGACACTCTCCGGAACAGCATCGGAACTGAGGCTGAACTCTGGCGGTTCGTTTATTATGGCTAATGCCGTGGCTCTGAGAAAACTCACTGTCAATACAGCTGGTGTTTTTACCATAAACAACAACAAAACCCTTACCATCAATAATGGAAGCAGTGCTGTTGACCTGAATGTATCGGGAACACTTTCAAATGCAGGAACTATTTCGATAGCAGGTGGAGCTACAGCAAATTTCGAAAGCGGAAGCACCTATTTCCACAACCGTAACGGAGGAACTATCCCCACTGCAACATGGCACGCAAACTCAACCTGCGAAGTTACCGGCTGTCTCGGAAACTCACCTAACGGGCTTGCACAGACTTTCGGTAATTTTACATGGAACAGTCCCCAGACTTCGAATGTTCAGCTGGCAGGTGCCCTAAAAACTATTGCCGGGAATTTCGTTGTATTAAACACCGGCGCATTTGAACTGCGCTTAACAAATACCACTGCCCTTACCTTAAATATTGCCGGCGATCTGGTAATTATTGATGCCAGTCTGAACTTCAGCAGCGGCGCTGCCGGCACTAAAATACTGAACCTTGGAGGAATTTACAAGCAGGCTGGCGGATTATTTACCAGTTCAAATTCTGTTCCGCTAAACTTTAATTTTACAGGAAACGGAAAGAGTTTTCTGCTCGAAGGAACCCTCACCAGTACAAATATCAACTGGAAAGTCAACAGCGGTGCATCCCTGCTGGTTGCCAGCGATCTTCCCGTCGCCGCTTCCCGAAATTTAACGGTTAACGGCACTTTAATCTGTGGCAATCAGGCTGTTATTGGCGCTGGTTCTTTCACTCTTGCTTCAGGAAGCACATTGCAAATCGGCTCACCCGACGGAATAACGACTTCGGGCGCAACAGGCAATATACAGCTTAGCGGCGCACGTTCCTTCAATACCGGAGCTAATTATGTTTATAACAGCAATTCCGCGAACCCGGTTACAGGTAACGGACTGCCTGCAACAGTTGCCGGGTTTACAGTAAATACCCTTTCCGTTGATCCGCTCACCCTTTCGGGAACATCCCTCACCGTTACCGGAAATATGACCATCAGCGGCGGAAGCAAACTCGAAATAGGATCAACCAAACAACTTACAGTAAACGGAACTTCGACCTTTAACGGGGCTGAATGCCTGATCCTGAGAAGTGATTCCAAAAGTACAGCCTCATTTATAAGCAACGGAACAGTTTCCGGAGCGTATACTGCAAAAGCAGAGCGTTTTATCGCCAATAACTTCGACTGGCATTTCCTTTCGTCGCCGGTAAGCAGCCAACCGATGTGGCCCGAATTTGTGCCCGCACCTACAAGCGGAAGCAGCTCAGCCACATACAACTGGGCGCAACCCTGGCTCTGGGATATGTATTATTACAATGCCAACTGTGTTTCCACCGGTTTGGTTTGGGTTAATATCCGCCTGAACAATGGCAACTACAACCTTAACGCTGTAGATGCATCGGGGAATTTTGCCGGTTTCGGTCCGGTTTCACCACCTGTATTTACAGTAGGTCGTGGATATATGGTTGCTTATTCGGCAAACTGGAACCCTGCCACCGGTTCCCCCGAAACGCACAAATTCAGTGGTACGCTCAACAACGGGAGCCTTTCCAAATCCATTACAAATACTTATACTCCCTGGAATTTAGTAGGCAACCCCTACCCTTCCGCTCTTGATTTTCACGCGTTGTATTCCGCAAATTCATCAAAACTTTCGTCAGACACCTATTATGTTATGTTAGGCGACGGAACATATGCTGCCTATTCTGTAGCAAGCGGAGGCTCGGCAGGCGCATCAAGGTATATCGCTCCTATGCAGGGATTTTATGTAGTATCGTCCGGCAACAACACGCTTTCGTTTACCAATGCCATGCGCACACACAATGCGCAACAATTCCTTAAAAGTGGCGAATCCTTTTCCAACCGCCTCAGCCTGAAAGTGAGCAACGATGCCAATACCCTCAGCGATGAAGCGATTGTACATTTCGATCCGGAGTTTATCCATGCCACCGGAGCTGAAAAAATGTTCAGTTTTGCTAAGGACGCGCCGAATATGTACACCCTTGGCGAAGCAGGAAAGCTTACCATCAATCAGTTAGCGGCAATTGAAAACACAATAGAAATTCCGCTTTGTGTTGCTCCCGGTGTGGCAGCTAATTACACCATCGAAGCTTTTGGAACCGAAACGTTTGATGCCGGTACTACAATTTTACTTACCGATAATTTTACCGGAACTACCACCAACCTAGGCCAGAACAAAACTTACACCTATACGGCAACCCCAGCGGATAACTCTGAAAGGTTCAAACTGCATTTCGGAACCACGGCAGCATTATCTGTTCCCGAAAGCAATTCCGGATTCAGAATTTACACTTCCGAAAGCACACTTACAATCGAAAACAATTCAGGAGTTATGGAATACCAGCTTGCCGTATATGATATCAATGGCAGGCAGCAGTTCTTCCAATCCGCCTCCGGACAGCTTACCCGTATTCCTTTGCAGCTTGCGCCAGGCATGTATATTGTAAAAGTTGTTTCGAAAAAAGGGATAAGTACGGAGAAGGTGGTTGTGAGGTAGAAATTTGACAATGTGACAATTGGACAATTGGACAATGTGACAATTGGACAATGTGACAATTGGACAATGTGACAATTGGACAATTTGACAATTTGACAATTGGAGAATTTGAGAATTTGAGAATGTGACAATTGGACAATTTGACAATTTGACAATTTGATAATTGAGAATGTGCTAATGAGAGGATGTGGGGATTTGGGGATGTGAGGATGTGAAAATTACGAGGTAAGAAGTACGATTTTTGATTTTGG
>CAZBZA010000465.1:0-3163 GCA_964495865.1 uncultured Lentimicrobiaceae bacterium | reverse complement strand
TTGTGAATTGCTTTTAGATTGTATCTTTGATTGACTGAACACAACGTTCAGCCTCGGTAACTCTAAAAATAACAGCTCCCGGAAAATCGAAAGCGCTGTTTTTCTCGTGTAGGATTGTTAATTCGCCTTCGAGCCTGAACACTTTATGCTCTAGCTCCTGGATAACTTGTTTATCCGCCTCGCTGGATGAGTTATCAGCGTTAGAGAGCTTTATCAGTTCAGTTTTAAGCGTTTCGACCTCCTGTTGAAGGTTTTTAATTAGTTCCTGATCTGCGGCTTTTGATACTTCCACTTTTCGCGGGTTCTGAGCGCACTCTAGCAGATAGTTAGGGTCTGCTGAAAAACTCCGAAGGAGTTTAATTTCAATAACCTCCGGTGCAACCGGAGGTTATTGCCACCATGCAGATCAACCCCGAAGTGGGTTGAATACTCTTATTATACTGATATTGAACCCTTTCAGGGTTCTGTCTCTTGAGTTTTTTATGATCCACCAGTTTCACTGGTGGTTATTAAAATTAAATCCCTTCGGGATTTCAAATTCTAATTCCATATAAGGTGCAAAGGAAATGAATAAAAGTTTCAAAAAAGGCTGCGTCTGAACTCATAAATAACTTACTATATTGATTGAATGTCAAGCATATAGGTGTTATTCAGCAAGCCCTAGTTAATAAACTGATCCGCTGTGGCGGCTTTTCCGTTGGTTCCGGCGTCGCATTCATCCAGTAGCCTTTTATACAAGGCTTCGGTTTCCGGGTAAAGACGTAAAGAAATTGTATTCATGTGATTGGTTTTTATGGTTTTAGTAGTATCTTTGTGGCTGTTGAGTAAGGCAGTGGCTTACTTGTAAAAACCGGCACCGAGAACTGTTCTGCCGGTTTTCATTTTTTATACGGTCTCAGATCAAAAACAGTAAGGATAAACTGTTTTTTCTTCCCCTTCCATTGTGTAAGTATTAGCACTCTGAACATATTGCTTTCGAGTAATATTTTTTCAGGTTCCTTTGCCGCTACAATGCTTCCGGCCTGAACAATTATTGGAATAAAATCCCAAACCTCAAATCCTAATTCTTTAATTTCATTACCGTGCTTTTCGATAATGTGTTTTAATCCGTAACCTCTGTTTATTTTAGGATCGTTTTCACCCCAAACAATATCAATAAATCCAATATCTTTTCGATATAAAGCTTTAACGGCCTCTCCTTCTTTAACCTTAATTAGATGAATGATTGCCTTTACAGGCTTATTTTCAAACTGAGTGTAAATAGTTCCGAATGATCCAGTACTCATAATTTACTGATTATTAGTTTTATAAACATGCTTACATACAAGATGTAACTCTGCATACATACAATATGTAATCAGGTATGCAGGCAGGAAGTAAGCCGGTAACTATCTGGTAGTTTATCCGATGTCAACTGGTATTCGTGCAGATAGTTTACCGGTTTATTACTCCGACAAATTTAGGTGCTGATATGGCAGATTGTTACAACAATTATTAACATTCGTGTCGTAAAAAAACAATGAATTTTGCACACAGGTTACTTTTGGTATCGGTTTTTTTGCCTCAACTTTGCACTGGAATTGATATAGCTTTACAGACTGTATGGCTACAAGCGTTTTCAACTTTGCACTGAGAATGCACTGGAATATTCCAAAAATCGCTACACTCCTACTCTATCAAGCATTTTAGCCAGTGCATTTTTAAAAATTAAATTTCAATTTTTTAGTATCAACTTTGCACTTATGCACTGATTTTTGGCGTTTCAGTGCATTAGTGCATTTCCAGTGCATTTTTAAAAAAAATTATGCACTGGCTGTATTATTACTTACATAAGGCTTTCAGCACTTCCAGTGCATAAGTGCATGATTTTTCAAAGAGTTTAGATAACATCATTAATAATTTTAATAAAAAGAAATACAAAAATGTATTTTTGCGCCAAAAATGCCCCTTTTTATGCACTTATGCACTAATCAGATATGCAGGCACGAAAAAGCCAGCGCGGAAGCGTTCCGGCTGGCTGTAGATAGATGCTTTTAAAAAACTTGCTATTGCTTTAGCCTGGTTATTTCTTCCTTCAGGAATTTAGCATACTGTCTGTACATAAATTTAAGAAATGGCGCAATGTCCTCTTTTTTACGTGCGCTTTCCAGGGCTTCAATATACTTTAGCCTGTCCTGTTTATATACTATTCCCAAAGGCAGATTGAAATGAGCCTGAATAAAATTCATCAGCAGGCGCGAAGTACGTCCGTTGCCATCGCCAAAAGGATGGATGGTTACCAGTTCGAAATGAGCACGGAAAGCAATATTGCATTTATCTTCAAATGTTTTGGCCTTTACCATATCAATATTTAAGCTATTTAGCAGATTTTTAACCAGATCGGGAACTTTGCGGCAGTCAGGAAATAAACGTGATCCGGCGCGAACACTGCACAAACGGAAATCACCTTTTGCAGTATCAAAGGTGCCAAGTGGAGCGTTAATAATTTCTCCGGTATTTAGCTTAACCTTTGAAGCAATAGTTTTAAGTAAAGGTATTGAAACGTACATTACTGGCTTTGTTTCGGTTGCTACGCTTAAGGTATATTGCAGGGCATTGTAATAGTCCATCAACATTAAATGATCCTGCAAAGGTTTTTTAGGTGCCGTTTTGCCAAATTCAAGTAAATCAATTGATTGTTTTTCGGTAAGTGTTGATCCTTCAATTGCTGTAGAGTGATGCGAAATAGCATACCATGTGTAACGTTCGTAATTTATTACTCCTTTGGCTAATTTTTGATACTCTTTTGCAAGAAGTTGTATTTTAGATGTTTCCATAAGGCATTGAATTAAAGTGTAAAATTAGTGTTTAAAAAGGATTGAGTTTTTAAAATTTAAGGGTAAATGTTAATTGGTAGTATTTTTTTCGATTCTCAGGCGGTTAAAAATCAATTAAACAAAGTGTACCATTCCGGATTCTTCACCAGCACTCTGTGAAAGGCTACTAATTCCTGAATTGTCATTTTGTTTTTCTTGACATCCTTAATAAATGATTTTACACCCTTACTGAATCCGGTTACTACTTCAATTATTTCATCACTGAATTCAACCTCAGTGGCAGGGACAATCTGCGCTTCGGGGTTGTGAATTGCTTTTAGATTGTATCTTTGATTGACAGAACACAA
>CAZBZA010000464.1:0-3167 GCA_964495865.1 uncultured Lentimicrobiaceae bacterium | reverse complement strand
CCATCCGTTGTACGGGCAATATATCCCGTTCCAACGGCAACTCCTTTTAAGTTATCGGAAAAAGACAGTGAGTAAAAAATATCAATGGCACTTACACCAACCGGGGTCCAACTGCTGCCACCATCTGTAGTTTTCAGAATAGAACCAAACCAGCCGCAGATCCACCCGTTGTTTTCATCAGCAAAGAATACTGAGCAAAACACATTTGTACCAAAACTTGCTGTTGTCCAGGTGGAACCGCCATCAGTGGTTTTAAGTATTTTGCCAAAAGTTCCGACAGCCCAGCCTGTGTTAGTATTGATAAAATGAATGGAGTAGAGCGTGTATGTGGAACTGTTTTGAATTACCCAGGTGTTGCCACCGTCAATGGTTTTGAGTATTATTCCGTGGTTTCCTGCAACCCAGCCGTTCTGATCATCAACAAAAAAAACATCGCGTAACCATTCATCAGTGCCACTGTTTTTGAAATCCCAACTGCATCCTCCATCGGTGGTTTTTATAATTGTTCCGGCAGCGCCCACAGCAATTGCCGTGGCTTGATTAAATGAATGTACACTTTCCAGATCATTGCCTTGCGGTAAAGGATTCTGCCAGTACCAGGCTTGCTGTGCTTGTAAAGAAGAAAGTGTTAACGTACATAATACGCTTAAAAAACTCAAGTACCTTTTCATATCTATAACTTTTAAATGGTTTAGTTATCAAAAAGTTATGTTTGTACAAGTTAGGTTTAACTGAGTTATAACAAGGTAAACTAATCGCAGACAACCATTTTTCTGGTTTCAACCCTTCCATTTGCCCTGAGCTGATAATAATATACCCCTTCTGCTAATTCTGAAGCATCGAAATAGATTTTATGCTCTCCTGCAACAATTTCTTCATTTACCAGAATTTCGATAACTTTTGCCATGACATCATAAACACACAGCCTGGTTTGACTATTTACTTCTGACTTCCAAGATATTAGAGTTGTTTTACTAAATGGATTCGGATAGTTTTGGAGGTTAAAGGGAGACGATTCGTTTTTCACTGATTTTTCGCTTAGTTCGACTGGCAGATTATCAATTGTGAATGATGCAATGCGTGTTTTCCAATCCTGGTTGCTGGATACAGCGTAGTATTCATTTGTATACCAGAAGGTTCTGTCATCTGTTGGATCCACTGTTAAGCAGGAATAATCGCCCCATCTCGAGGATAAGTCATTTTGCGCACCCGTGCCTGCCATTATGGTTTCTTCTGCCAGGCTCATGTAACCCGGAGCATCTCCGCTGCGTCTTCCTGTTGCATGTATGGATGGAAAAACTCCCTTTCCTGTGATAGAATAAGCGAGTGCAATGTTTCCCGCTCCATCCATTGCAATGCTGCCCAACCAGCGGTGGTTTGTATCAGGAGCATAAGTACCTTGCTGATAAACTGACCAATCCGCAGCCTCAGTCCGTAATTCGCACCACCGGATGCCTGCATGATTAGTTGCATCCACATCAACCGTATGATTAGCCATTAAAACCTGGTAATTCCCAAAATTCCTGTATTGCAGCCTTTGCATCAGGTAACGGGATAATGCGTCGAGCCGTCGGGTTGTTCCGGCTTGCTGTATACAGGATGCACTTCCACCACACATATCGCCATCGAATGTCGCAACCGGGATAGATTGAGGCCCGGTTAGAACCGAGTTTGCCGGATTTGCCCAATCGGCATACAAGCTGAAAAGTTCCAGGTGATCATCCGCATTAGAAGGATCATCATTTGCCGATAAAAAATAGCCAGGGCTTCCGGCAGGAGGCAATGGACCATCCAGATCGGCTGCCAATAATGGCTTGCGGTCAGTTCCCAGTTCAAAAACCTTCATCCTTGCTGTTTTGCCGGCCAGCAGCGAATCCCGTTCCAGGACTATTGCAGCAGGACCGGCCCAGTTTCCACTTCCTGAAAAATACAAGTTGGCCGACATATAGTAGCCATCGGCCCATACTCCAAACTTCGGATAATCAGGCATTTTACTGAACTGAAACGAATACCGGTGCCATGCTCCTAATGGATCAGGCGTTTGTGATACTGCAATAAGCTCATAAAACGGGCCATTCGGATAGTTGGGCAGCGAAAACTGGGTAATAATCCAACGGTCGGCCAGGTGATCGTAAAAAACAACCGGATCGCCATCGTTGGTATACGAACCGGGAAATCCCTGCCAGAGGGTACCCAATGCCGCCGGACCAAATAATAAAGCCCCGGTTTTCGAATAAACTGCAAAATGGATATTAGTTGCTTGTAAATAATGATTTGCACCAATATCTCCGGCTGGATCAGGAGGAATATATCCCTGGATATTGCTTATGCCATCTACATTAACAATTGTACTAAAAGGAGCCATTATCCCTTCGCTATCCTGCAATACCGGGTCACGGCCAGAGGTGATTTCATTAAAACCATTCAGGTTGTTAAAAATAATGGAGTAATTCTGGTTTGGAATTTCACCTTTGTGCTTTTGCATTTTTTCTCCAACAAGTATCAAAGGCATATCGGAAAGAGGAGGAGAAATATCGTATGCTTCCTGAACCCGCACTTCGGTGGGATGCATTGAGTACGTTTGTGAAAAAACCCGGCTGCTGCCCGCCAAAAGAGCAATCGTTGAAAATGCGATCAGTTTTATTATTGAATTATACATACCTTTCAACATATCAAGCGTTAAACATAATTGAATCTTTTCAATCGGTTGTGGAACAAGTATTTGCGGGTCAATAATGCGCGCGTTGATGGTATACGAAGCAGAACATAGAACATACAGCTTCTGAGGTAAAAAAAGCAGATAGGATATTGTTTACTGTTAAAAAAGCAGAATTATGGAGTATAGAGAATTTGTTGTTTAAAGGATTTAAAGATAGTGAATATGTATTTAAAATCCAAAAATCATACAGGTTTTCTTTTCAATTCATCAATCACTTGAAACCCATCACCCATAAAGTGTTTGTTTTTTTGCTATGTTTGTCAGAAAAACGAAGTATGCTCAGCAAACAACGAGTTCCAGATTTAATTGTAATTGCAACTTTAGGCCTTTTTCTGATACTGCTCAACTATACCGGCAACATCGGAATTATGTCCGATTACCCGTTTATTTTCCTGCTAATCATGTACTTCGTGGGCCGGGCCGTTACCTGGTATGTGATTAACAAACA
>CAZBZA010000463.1:0-3169 GCA_964495865.1 uncultured Lentimicrobiaceae bacterium | reverse complement strand
CAATAAATATTTACCTGATCTTGTTTCATTTATATTTTTAACTTTGGGTTAAAGATTTGCATATGCAGTACCGGCATCTATTCCCTATGGTGAGAATTTTGCTGCCTTTTATGGCCGGAATACTTGTGTGCCTGGCGCTTTCAGCCACTGAAATCATTCCGATTATCCTATGGACCGCCTTTTTACTGCTTACACTGGGAGCGGGTTTTATTCCGGCAATTACCAATCGCAAATCGCTCAACTGGATTTACGGTGTAGTATTGAGTATTTTCCTGTTTGTGTGCGGTTACAATTCGGTAATATTTAAAAAAGAGATACTTAGCCCTGATCATTTTTCAAAAACAGAAATTCAGGGTAGTTTTATTGCACGTGTTTCGGAACCTTTACAGGAAAAAGATCATAGTTACAAAACCATTCTACAGATCGAAGGAATTAGAAAAGGAAATACTATTTTAAAAACTGAAGGAAAAGTTTTAACCTATTTTGCAAAAGACTCACTTAATAAACCTCCCGATAATGGCAGTCTTATTGCTATTACAGGCACAATGCAGGAAATAAGCCCGGCACAGAACCCCGGCTCGTTCGATTACCGTAAATACATGGCTTCCAACAATGTATTTCACCAGGTGTATTTGAACAATTATTCCTGGAAAACGCTTGAGGAGCCGCAGGGATTTAACCTTTTCCGTTTTTCGCACGGGTTATCCCAAAAATTTATTTCTATCCTTAACGCCAATGGGTTAAAAAACAAAGAATTCGCGGTGGCGTCGGCCTTATTATTGGGTCAGAAGGATATGCTTGACAATGAAACGCGTCAAGCCTATTCGGGTTCAGGAGTAATGCATATACTTTGTGTATCAGGATTGCACGTTGGCGTGATTTATTTTATCATCAGTTTTCTGCTACGTTTCATGAAGAAAAGCGGCAAACAGCTCTATTTTAAAACAGCGCTTATCCTTTTGACCATATGGGCTTATGCAGTCCTCACCGGATTATCGCCTTCGGTTATGCGTGCAGCAACCATGTTTACATTTATTTCGATCGGAAATGCCAGCCGCCGGCATGTTCATATTATCAATTCACTTTCGGTTTCGGCCATGGTACTTTTACTTTACGATCCGCTGATGATAATGAATATCGGTTTCCAGCTCTCCTACATCGCTATTATCGGAATTATTTTCATCAACAAACCGATTGTTGAATTATGGCAACCCAAAAACCGGGTACTCGAATATTTCTGGGGACTTGTAGCCGTATCCATCGCCGCGCAGGCAGCTACCGGACCTTTAGCCATGTATTATTTCCACCAGTTTCCAACGTATTTTATTGTCGGCAATATTGTTGCTATTCCATTATCGTTTATGGCAATATATAGCGGTGTAGCTGTTTTAATAACTTCTTTTGTCCCGGCAATAAGTAATCTGCTGGGACTAATTACCAACTACATCCTTTTCGCGCTAAATTTTTTAATCGGCTCAATTGAACAACTACCCAATTCCGTTCTGCATATAAATTCGGTTTTCCAGCTTGATACGCTCCTGATCTATCTGATTCTAACTGCCATCATGATGCTGATCTATTATAAAAGAAAAGCATTTATTTATATCACACTGGGACTGGTTTTATTGCTTAGCGCAAATTTATCATACACTTCCATTTCGAGGCAGAGGCAACAAAAAATTGTATTTTATTCCGTTAACAAGCAATCGGCCATCGGATTTATAAACGGTAAAGACCAGGCCATTATAGCAAGCCAAACGCTGCTGAATGATCCGGGCGCAATAAAATTTCAGCTCGATGGATCAAAATCTCTTTACGGAATTTCAAATGTGCTTACCTCGCCAGTTGAAACAAATAAGGATACGGTCAATAATAAAAAAGCGCATTTAAGTTCATTGAACAACATCAGCAACTATTACCTTTTCCATGACAAAAGAGTTATACTAATCGACAGTATTCCGTATATTAAAGGGAATTACACAAAATTAAAAGTTGATTACCTCGTGATCAGGGATAATCCGAAATTCCGCATTGCTGATCTTTTAAAAATATATGATCCAAAGCTGATAGTAATTGATGGCTCTAATTCGATATACAAAACCGATAAATGGTTAGCCGAATGCAAAGAAGCAGGAATTGAATCGTACAGCGTGAAAGACAAAGGTGCTTATGTTATTGATTTATAGCGATTATCAGAACGAAACCCTATCGCCGGCTTTAATTTTATACTTATCCGTATAACCTGCAATAACTTCGACCACATAAAGCGCCGGTGCTGCCGAATGAATCTGATCGAGCGAGTATGGCGTACAGTTTTTGTGGATACTAACAATCCGCCTGTCGGAATCTACATAAATGATATCCAGAGAAACAATAGTATTTTTCATCCAGAATGACTGCATTTCCTCAGTACCCATGAGGAACAACATTCCGGTATTTTCGGCCATGGTATCCCTGTACATCATACCTTGTTCGCGGGATGCATCGGTAGCAGCCACTTCAACATCAATAGTTGAGATTACCTGGCTGGTTTTCGCATCCAGAAAACGCAGTTCGCCGTCCTTCCGGAAAACCGGTTTTGCTTTAGTTGTGGGCTGTTCAGTCACGGGAGTTGCAGGTTTACGGGCTGGTTTCTTATCAGGGTTTACAAAAAGCACCAAAGAGCCAATCAGAATTATTAACAACAGAATTACTATAATAACGATGTTATAGACAGTGAGTTTTTGTTTCATTTTTTATCAGTGCTTTATGCTTTCAATGTATACCGGGGTATGGTTGTGGCGTTTGTTCTATTTGAAAATAACATCCATATAAACAGGAAGATGATCGCTGAATCCACCAATATATTTGGCTCCGTAAAAAGTACGGAAAGGTTTTTTACCAAACCACGCTTCGTCGTCCTGCAATAAAAAAGGAGCATCGAAAATCTGCATGCTATGTGGTGTGGTATAGCGTAGCATTGGTTTGGAAATTATCATATGATCAATCGTTTCCCATTCCTCGCGGTACTTTACAGTTCCTTTCTTCCATGAAATACCTGCACCGGCAAGCATATTATACAAATCGTTGGTAGCCAGGTTTATTGAATCCATTTTCGCACCAAGCACCGTATTTACACATTCGGCAGCAGGCGTATCGTTGAGGTCGCCCATGATCAGAATATTTGCAT
>CAZBZA010000462.1:0-3171 GCA_964495865.1 uncultured Lentimicrobiaceae bacterium | reverse complement strand
TTCAAATCACAGGCCAGCTGTTTCCCAAATCTTCATAATCTTATACTATACGCCCAATAGCTGCGTTAAGTTTTCAAATAACTACTGTTGATAAGTTGCCCCGCCCCTACTTCCTGCTGCTGACTTAATACTGTACCTTTAATCCTGATTTTCAGCATTTCAATATGAATATAACCCGAAAAATAAGTGTATCAGTTTGTGTACTTGCCACATGCCTGTTTCTGCAGGTATCGGCACAAAAAACTGCTATTTACAACGACCCGCAAGCCTCTTACGATCAGGCTCTTGACTTGTACAGCAAAGCTAAATACGGGTCTGCCCTTGTAATTTTCGATAAACTGTCGGCCGGCGAGAAAAACAACATAAAAGCAGGGTCAGAGTATTACGCTGCCTTGTGTGCTTCGCAGTTATTTCATCCTGATGCTACGCAGCGTTTTGAGAAATTTATCGAAACATACCCGCAGAATGCACAGGTTAACGATGCCAATTTTGAGCTGGGAAAGCTATACATCACTAACAAAAATTACCGCAAAGCGCTCGAAAGCTTCCTCAATGTTGACCGCTACGAACTGACCCCGGAGCAACTGAACGAATATTACTTCAAATTGGGATATGCTCATTTCAAAACCGAAAACCTAAAAAAAGCCCGCGAAAACTTTGCCCTGCTCATCGATAAACCAAATAAATACAACGTTCCTGCTAACTACTATTATGCACATATTGCATACACCGAAGGCAATTACGAAACAGCACTGAAACACTTCGAGCTTATTTCGACTGATGAAACGTTTCGCGATGTGGTAAACTATTACATAATTCAGATTTATGCCCTGCAAGGACGCAATGACGAACTGATTGCCCGATCGTTGCCCCTGCTCGAAATGGCCGGCGATAAAAGAACAGCCGAAATAGCGCGCCTTACCGCACATGCCTATTTCAGTAAGGGAGAGTATACCACCGCGCTGAAATATTTCAACAAATACCTTGATTCGAAACCATCAAAAATATCACCCACTGATAATTACGAAATTGCCTTTTCCAATTATAAAAACGGTGATTTTAAGCAGGCTATCAAATATTTTCAGCTGGTAGCCACGGCGCAGGATTCGCTTTCGCAGAACGCCTATTATCACTTAGGCGACTGCTATGTAAAAACCAATCAGAAACGTTTCGCCTTTAATTCGTTTAACTCGGCGTTCAAAATCAAGGTCGATCCGGTAATTACCGAAGAAGCTCTTTTCAATTACGCGAAACTGGCTGTTGAACTCTCATACAATCCTTATAACGAAGCGGTTAACGCCATCCAGGATTACCTTAACAAATATCCCGAATCAGCCCGCCGCGATGAGTTGTATGGTTATCTTGCCGATCTTTACCTGCTTACAAAAAACTACAAGAATGCCTTAAGCAGCATTCAGAATATTAAAAAACGAAGTTCACGCCTTGATGGCGCCTATCAGCGTATTGCCTATTACCGTGGCGTTGAATTATTTAACGAATCGGATTACGACGGGGCTATTAAACTTTTTACCCAGGCCCGCGAGTTGACTTCGGATAATTCAATAAAAGCCCAATCTTCCTACTGGGTGGGCGAAGCCTATTACCGCACAGCACGCTGGGACAAGGCCATTGATTCGTACAACAAATTCCTGGTAACACCGGGAGCACAAAATCAATCGTATTTCAACACTGCTAACTACAATATCGGCTACAGCTATTTCAAAAAGAAAGATTATCCGAAAGCGGCCACAAGTTTCCGTAAATACCTTGCTGGTAAAGGAACTGAAGTAAAACTTGCCGGAGATGCCAATCTGCGCCTGGGCGATTGTTATTTTATGACCAAAGAGTATGCAGCAGCAGTGGATTATTACCAGAAAGCTGTGGCAGCGCGAGTTTCCGATGCCGACTACGCCATGTACCAGACCGGAATCAGTTACGGTGTTCAGGGTGATATGACAAACAAAATAGCAAACCTGCGCAAATTACTCACCTCCTACCCCAAATCAACTTACACCGATGATGCCTTGTATGAAATCGGTCTCACTTTCAATGTAATTGACAAGGACAGCGATGCGTTAACTTATTTTCAACGTGTGGTAAAAGAGTTTCCTAACAGCACTTACGTGAAGAAATCGTTGCTCAAAACAGGATTAATTTTCTTTAACCAGAACCGCGACCAGGAAGCGCTTACCATGCTTAAACGTGTTGCAAAGGAATATCCTGGAACACCCGAATCGAAAGAAGCTTTAAGCAGCGTTAAGAGTATTTACGTTGAAATGAACCAGGTAGACGAATATGTTGAATTTACAAAAGAAGTTCCACAAGCTAATATTTCGAAATCCGAACAGGATTCATTAACGTACATCGCTTCCGAAAATCAGTATATGAACGGAAACTGCGATAAAGCAACGGATGGCTTCGCAAAATACATCAGCAAATTCCCTGAAGGATCATTTATCCTCGAAGCCAACTTTTATAAGTCCGAATGCGATTATCGTTCGCAACGATATGATGAGGCACTAAAAGGGTACGAATTCATCATAAACCATCAGCGCTCGCGATTTACCGCCAACGCCGCATTGCGTATTGCTCATATTCAGCATTTACGTAATAATTACGAAGCCGCTCTCGAAGGCTACATCCGCCTCGAAGAAACAGCCGACCAGCCGGGTATGATCATGGATGCCATAAGCGGACAAATGCAGTGTAATTATGCTTTGCAGCGCCACGGTCTGGCAATACAATCGGCTCAGAAATTGCTTACTCTCGACAAACTGACTCAAAACCTGGCTACCGAAGCACATATAATTATTGCCCGATCGAGCTATGAACTTGGCAATAAAGAACTTGCCAGGAAGGAATTTGAAGAAACACTGAAACTCTCCAAAAACGAAATGGCTGCAGAGGCAAAATACATGCTGGCTCAGCTTGAATTCGAAAACGCGAAGTACGACGATTGCGAGAAATCAATTTTTGCACTTGCCGAAAACTTTGCCTCTTACGATTACTGGGTGGCCAAAGGTTTTTTGCTTCTGAGCGATGTATATGTTGTAAAAGGCAACACTTTTCAGGCAAAACAAACCTTGCAGAGTATTATCGATAATTACGAAGGCCAGGACCTTGTAATGATTGCCCGTGAGAAACTTAGCGCTATCGGCGACACTAACTAAT
>CAZBZA010000461.1:0-3178 GCA_964495865.1 uncultured Lentimicrobiaceae bacterium | reverse complement strand
GTTGTCGACAATGTAAACTATATGGCTTACTATATTGTTGGTAACGAAGTAATTATCACCAATGTAAATGAAATGTCAACCACCAGCCACGCAAAATTCGGTAATGGGATACTTACCGAAGGCGAGCCAGAAGAGGTGCGGGTGTGGATGGAAATATGCAACGAAAACGCAGGGCGCGCAGTAATACCTTTCGATGGCATGTTAGCCGGCGATGCATGGTTGTGGAGCCGCGACAGGCAAAATACTGACCTTCAGCGCCGTTACCGCGAAATGACGGAGAAAAAGTTTGATAACCAGCGCGGTTACTATGGAACAATCGGCGATCGTACTGTGATTAAAAACTGCAGCATTATAAAAGACGTAAAAGTAGGGTCCGACGCTTATCTGAAAGGCGCCAACAAACTGAAAAACCTTACCATCAATTCGGCACCGGAAGCCATTACCCAAATAGGCGAAGGATGTGAGCTTGTAAACGGAATTATAGGTAAAGGCTGCCGCATATTTTACGGTGTAAAAGCAGTGCGTTTTATGCTGGGTTCCAATTCGCAATTGAAATATGGGGCAAGGCTGATCAATTCCTATTTGGGCGATAACGCCACTATTTCGTGTTGCGAAGTATTGAATTCGCTCATTTTCCCTGCCCATGAGCAGCACCATAACAATTCGTTCCTTATCGCTGCCACTATCGAAGGACAGGCTAATATTGCCGCCGGGGCAACCATTGGTTCCAATCATAACAGCCGCGGTGCCGATGGCGAAATACTGGCTGGGAGAGGTTTCTGGCCTGCCCTGTGCACCAGCCTGAAACACAATTCGCGCTTCGCCCCTTTCACTATTTTAACCAAAGCTGATTATCCTGCCGAACTGGATATTCCTTTTCCTTTTTCGTTGGTAAGTAACGATGTTTCGAATAATGTACTGCAAATTATGCCTGCTTACTGGCTGATGTACAACCAGTTTGCCCTCGAACGTAATGCCTGGAAATATGAAGCCCGCGATAAGCGATCGGAAAAAACACAACACCTCGAATCGCATTACCTGGCTCCGGATACAGTAAATTCGATGTTTAAAGCGCTCAGCCTGCTCGAATTGCTGGCGGGAATACTTTACTGCAAGCTTCATCATCCGGGTAGAGTATTCACTGATGCTGAGTATCAGAGTTATGGATTGATTTATCTGACAAAAGAAACGATTAAACCATCGGTATTAATACTTGAGAAACACACTTTCGAAAACGGCAGCCGCCCGGTAAAAATCCTTAAACCTGCCGATGCTTACAAAGCTTACCGGGATTACATTACATATTATGCTTTCGACCTTATACTCGATCATTTCAGGAGGAATCCCGGACTTTCGAAGGATGATTTCGTGAAAATGCTTACACAAACCACCGAAAGGCAGGAATTTGATAATGTTGGCGGACAGTTTATTCCTTCCGGAGAGTTAAGTCAACTAAAACAAAAAATAGAATCGTACGAAGTAATAAGCTGGCAGCAGGTTCATGAGTTTTATGCTGCACAGAGCAAAGCTTATGCCGGTCACAAACTGAAACATGCCATTGCATCCCTACAGGAAATCAATAATGGCAAGCTTTTCGACGAAGCTTATCTGCGCGAAATGCTGGATTGGTACCTGAATTTCCGCAAGTACCTGCTGGCTGAAATTCGTCATTCGCGGCAAAAAGATTACGAAAATCCTTTCCGGCAAATGCTGTACGCCGATACCAAAGAAATGGAAGCCGTAATCGGGAAACTCGACAAAACACCTTTCATAGTTCAGCAACAGGAAAAGCTTAAAAAGGATACGGTTTTTATTAGTGAATTGAAAACCAGGCTTGGGTTGAATGAATAACCGTTACGGAAACTTTCCCTTCACAGTTATCTTATCTTTCGGGTATTCAATCCTCTACCCGTCGTAAATCCAGATCCTGAAAATCGAAGCTGAAATCGATGTTAGGTGATATGCCTTTCATTCGGATGCTTTGGGCTTTCCCTTCTTCATCAAGGCTAAAAATGGCAAAAGCGTCGGCATTCATATCCTGGTATTCCCATTTAATGGCAAAGGAGTTAGCTTTATAAAAGCTCATAGGGCCATTGAGTTTTGGCGAACGGTACGATTTAATCCAGAGTTGATTGTCTTTTACAAAAACTTCCATTTTCCCAAACCATTTATCTTCGTAAATACCGGTAAAATCAGCGGTTTTAATGTGTGAATGATCAGCTGTTTTCACTGTTTGCCAAACATAGTCAGATACCGAATCGCCTCTGCTTTCATTAGCATGGAAACGTTTGTAGTAGGTTTCGAGCCAATCGAAATGATCCAAACCCATGTAGCTTTCAATAATGGTTTGGCCTACAGTTGAAAACAATCCGGCCCCACCATTTTCGGTATTGGTTAAAACTACCACTCCGAGGTTCAGGTCAGGAATCAGATAGGTAATGGAGAGCATCCCTGGCAATCCGCCTGTATGCGAAACAATCATATTGCCTTTTATATCCGTTAATCCCCAACCGAGACCATATCCCGCAAAATGGGAGTTATATCGCGGATTCTGTCCCGACTGGGTAGTGGTATGTATTTTCCACATTTCGCGTTGACTGGCCTGTGAAAAAAGTTGTTTCTCCATACCCGGGCCATATTTCCCCTTGTTCAGATGCACTAACATCCAGTTACTTAAATCGTTTACATTGGAAACAATTCCGCCGGCTGCTCCGTTAATCATATCCTCGTAAAGAGCAATTTCCCTTATGGTTCCGGTTCCTGTTGAATGAGGCATAGCCATATTGCTTTTATCTTTCATTTTCGAAAGTGCGCTGTACGAATTATCCATTTGCAAAGGTTCAAAAATACGTTTGCTGATAAAATCCTCCCAACTCATACCGCTTACCCGTGCTGTTACTTCACCAGCAACCAGGTAGAGCAGGTTATCATAATCAAACTTTGTACGGAACGCTGAAACCGGTTCAAAATATTGGAAATTTGATAAAATATCTTTCATGGTAAAGTCGGAACCATCGGGGAAAAACATCAGGTCGCCGGCACCAAGCCCAAGCCCGCTGCGGTGTGTGAGCAAATCCTGGATATTAAAATTGGCGGTAACGTATTCATTGTACATGGTAAATTCAGGGATATATTTAACCACTTTATCGTCCCACGACAGTTTGCCTTCTTCAACCAG
>CAZBZA010000460.1:0-3186 GCA_964495865.1 uncultured Lentimicrobiaceae bacterium | reverse complement strand
ACAGGTGTTTTTGACTTACTGTCCGATGCTTTTCTCAGGTTTTCGATATTGCCGCCTTCATCCGGATCATCATCCTGCGATCCTCCTGAAAGTTCATCCTTTGGATCCGAATCAGTTTCGCCAAAAAGCTTTTCCTTATCAGCCTGCAAAGATGCATCATCTCCTGTAATCAAATATGATTTTACTTCTTCTTTGAACAAATCATAATCTACATTATATTTTTTCACTGATCGGGTAACCAGGTTATCTTCGTCTTTCAAAATTGCTAACATTAAATGTTCGGTTCCTATTAATTCGCTGTTGAAAAGCTTTGCTTCAAGATAAGTAAGCTTGAGAGCACGTTCAGCCTGCTTTACAAGCGGAAGATTATCATTGACTTTATTGTGGTTTGCAGGATTAACTATTGCTGATTCAATAGTACGGCGTAATTCGGCCATATCAACATTAAGATAGCTCAAAATCCGTATTGCCATTCCTTCCCCTTCCCGAATCATCCCCAACAAAAGATGCTCAACGCCTATGTATTCATTTCCAAGTCTGATAGCCTCTTCCCGGCTAAAGGACAAAACATCTTTCACTCTCTGTGAGAACTTTGCTTCCATTTATATTCCAGTTCTGTTTACTAAATTGATTAATTATCAAAATCCCTTCAAAATTACAATATAAACGTACAAGTCTGTAAATAGTTTGCTTAAATGATTTGCCAAAATTTATTAAATCATTCATTTACTGCTATTTGATATTATTAACAAGTAATTGTTAGAAATAGGATCGAAAAAGCTTATATTTAAACTTTTTGTATCAAAAAATTACGTACTTTCGTAGTTCTGTTGAGGATAACTTAAGTTATTATAAATGAAGGAGTTAATAAATGGATAACATTCAGGATGGGGAAAGAATAGTACCTGTTAATATTGAAACACAAATGAAAGGCGCCTACATCGATTATGCGATGTCGGTAATTGTATCCCGGGCTTTACCCGATGTACGTGATGGTCTTAAACCTGTTCATCGCAGAGTACTTTACGGAATGCTCGATTTAGGTGTATTATCTAACAGATCATACAAAAAATCAGCCCGTATTGTCGGTGAAGTTCTTGGTAAATATCACCCTCATGGTGATACCTCTGTTTATGATGCTATGGTCCGGATGGCCCAGGATTGGTCGTTAAGGTATCCGTTGGTCGACGGGCAAGGGAACTTTGGTTCAATTGACGGTGACAGCCCGGCTGCTATGCGTTATACCGAGGTTCGGCTTCGTAAGCTGGCAGAAGAATTGCTTGCTGATATTGATAAAGATACCGTTGATTTTAAGCTCAATTTTGACGATACCCTTGAGGAACCATCAGTTTTACCTGCCAAAATTCCAAACCTGCTGATTAATGGTACATCTGGTATTGCAGTTGGAATGGCAACAAACATTCCTCCGCATAACCTTACCGAAATCATTAATGGCTGTATAGCATATATTGATGACAGGGACATTACAATTGAAGGCTTGATGAAATATATCAAAGCTCCGGATTTTCCTACCGGTGGTATTATATATGGTTATGAAGGCGTTCGCGATGCATATGAAACCGGTCGTGGGCGCTTGGTAATGCGGGGTGAATCGACTTTCGAAACTGATGAAAAAGGCCGTGAAGCTATTGTTTTTACCTCTATACCTTACCAGGTAAACAAGGCTGAAATGATAAAGAAAACAGCCGACCTTGTTAACGAGAAAAAAATTGAAGGCATTCACGATATACGTGATGAAAGCGACAGAAATGGTCTTCGTATCGTATATGAACTAAAAAAGGATGCTGTTTCGAACGTTGTTCTGAATAAACTGTATCAATATACTGCATTACAAACTTCATTCAGTACCAATGCTATAGCACTGGTAAAAGGACGGCCATACCAGCTTAATCTAAAGCAACTTATTGGTCATTTTATTGATCATCGCCACGAAGTTATACTCAGGCGTACCAGGTACGATCTGTCGGAGGCTGAAAAACGGGCACATATTCTTGAAGGTCTGCTGATTGCACTCGATAATATCGATGAAGTTATTGCCATAATCCGTGCTGCTGCATCTCCCGAAGAAGCCAGAACAAACCTGATGGCGCGTTTTTCACTCAGCGAAATTCAGGCAAAAGCTATACTTGATATGCGTTTACAGCGCCTTACAGGCCTCGAACGTGATAAACTCAAGGAAGAATATGCCGAACTGATGAAAATTATTGCATACTATCGCAGCATACTAGCTGATGAAGTTCTTCAATTCGAAATAATAAAGACAGAACTTACTGAGATCAGAGAAAAGTACGGTGACGAACGCATGACGCGCATCGAACTGAGTGCGAAAGATTTCCGGATTGAAGATACAATTGCAGATGAAGCCGTAGTTATTACCATTTCGCACATGGGCTACATGAAACGCACACCACTCTCCGAATATCGCCGCCAAAGCAGAGGTGGGAGAGGTGCCCGTGGATCGGATATCCGTGAGGAAGATTTCCTCGAACATTTGTACATTGCAACTGCTCATAACTATATGCTTTTCTTTACTGAAAAGGGTAAATGTTTCTGGCTGAGGGTTTATGAAATCCCTGAAGGAGGAAAAACTTCCAAGGGCCGGGCAATTCAGAATATGCTGAATATTGAACCTGATGATAAAGTAAGAGCAATTATTAACCTGAAAGACC
The DNA here is from genome assembly GCA_964495865.1 of uncultured Lentimicrobiaceae bacterium. Lineage (GTDB taxonomy): Bacteria > Bacteroidota > Bacteroidia > Bacteroidales > UBA4417 > UBA4417. The sequence continues at coordinate 496 of CAZBZA010000460.1, read as the reverse complement.
TTAAAGATGAAGAATATGTAAAAAACAATTATATTATTCTTTGTACTAAAAAAGGTACCATCAAGAAAACCTCGCTCGAAGCCTATTCCCGTCCACGTTTAAATGGTATAAATGCTATTAACATTAACGAAGGCGATCATCTGTTGGAAGCACGTTTAACAAACGGAAGCAGCGAAGTATTAATGGCCTTGCGCAGTGGCCGGGCAATACGCTTTAATGAAAAAACTGTTCGCCCGATGGGCCGCACCGCTACCGGCGTAAGAGGTATAACGCTGGGAGGGAAGACTGATGAAGTGATTGGCATGATATGTGTTAATAATACCGATGAGTCTATTCTGGTGGTATCGGAAAAAGGATATGGCAAGCGATCAGACCTTGACGATTACAGAGTTACGAACCGTGGAGGCAAAGGTGTTAAAACCATTAATGTTACTGAAAAAACCGGAAGCCTCATTGCTATCAAAAATGTAACCGACCGCGACGATCTTATGATCAT
>CAZBZA010000459.1:0-3186 GCA_964495865.1 uncultured Lentimicrobiaceae bacterium | reverse complement strand
TCGGTAAAAAAGGTGTGCGCCGTATCAGTTTTATTACGGCGGGAATGATAGCTTATGCTTTCATAATCATTTTTATATGGACGGATATGCCGCCGGCTGATTTCTGGCTGCAGCTGAACGGACAGGATGCACAAGGAAGGCCTTTTGATATTAATTTTGCTTATACCACTATTTTCAGGATGGGCCTGGGAATTATTGTGGGTTCGCTTGCTGCATTCCTGGTGAGCCAGCTAGTGGATGCGTATGTATTTCATTATTTCAAAAAAATAACGGGGCATAAATACCTTTGGATTCGCGCAACGGGCTCAACAGTGGTTTCGCAGCTTATCGACAGTTTTGTGATACTTATGATCGCTTTTTATTTCCTTGGCAATTGGAGTCTCAGCCAGGTTTTCAAGGTTGGAATGGTGCAATATTCATATAAAATCCTGCTGGCTATTGCGTTAACACCGGTTATTTACCTTGCTCATGCAATAATTGATGCTTACCTGGGAAAGGAATCTTCCGATAAACTAATTGAAGAAGCTGACCGCAACTGGAACAAAAAATAGAAAGCAACAGCTCTTTCTTAACACAAAAAACAAACAGTTCTGAGGTAATACTTATTTTTTCTCTCTCGGCCTTAGCTGGCAAACGCAGGGTCCCGACAATCTTTCGTTTATATCAATTACAATCGGTAAGCCTGAGTGTTCCCAGTCGACCAAACCACCCGAAAGATTGGCGCATTTCCCTTCGAAACCGTTTTGCATAAGCCACCGCACTGCTTCGGGACTTTGCACTCCGCTGGCATCGGCGATAATAAGTGGTTTGTCTGTCGGGAGGGTTGCTACAAGTTCGGCAAGTTTCTTTTTCGGACAGAAAAAAAGCTCGGCAACGTCGAAAATCTTGAACCGGTTCAGGTATTCCTCACGCACATCAACTATTACTGCACCTTTCTGGCACATCGTAAATGCCTGATTTGGCGAAAGATTGTAAATTCCATTTGATAATATCGCTTTTCCCTCGAAGAAGTTTCCCATTTTATTTGGTTTCGTCTGATTATTTACCGGCACAAAGGTAAATTGTTATTCATAAAACCAAGGACCTTCTAATTAGTTTGATCCTAAGATTATTAATTTCCCCCATGGTAGCCAGTTACAGGAACTATTGATAGAAGGGAATCCGATATTTTGCCCCGATCCGGACCATGTGTTAAAAAAAAATAGTATTTAGCTAATATGTTGAAAAATAGTACTTTGATTGCTTTAAATCCATGCTTTTTAAAGAACTCAAAGATCTGAGGCTATTGATAATTACTAAGTTTGTGAGTACTCTAATTTAGCTCTTTTTAGTTTTTAGCCTGCATTTTGAAAATGAACAGTAAGCATTGATTCTTGTTGAAAGATTAATGTTTCTTTGTAATTTTGAAAATTATAATTCCGTGATTTCAGATTTATGTACAGAACTTAGTTCAAAGCAATTTCTGCACTTTCTCTAAACTATTATCATGTAGTGGTTTACGATTACTTAACAAATAGCGATGATTGTATGACTGTAACAACGATTCTCGACCGCACAAAGTCTGTTCGTATTTTAATTGTCAGTACCGCTTTTATTGCTGTAAATCTATTTGTTAATCTTTTATTGCCTTCAAAAGCAGAAGGGATTTTCAATGCTGTATTCGGATTAAGTATTGGATTGTTCGCTTTTTCGGGTATTGCAATCATTTATTTTGTATCACGAAAACAGAAATACATTTTTACCCGCACAATACTTATTATCGGGTTAAGCATGGCAGCCTGGGTGCTTGGCGACGCGTCATATCTGGTGTTGGTGAGCATGAAAGTTGATCCGTTTATTTCAGTTGGCGATATTTTTTATATTACTGCAACATTACTTTTAATAGCTGCCGCATTAACTATTCCGGGCTCGCAACCACCCTCGCGACGTCGCAATATGGTTTTTATCGAAATAAGTATTTTGTTTCTGTCGGCTGTTGTCATTTTTTTAACACTGTTGTTTATTCCCGGAAATGCTGACCTTAATTTTGATAAGCTTACCATGCTTATGGTCTTTATATACCCGGTTCTTGACCTTATTCTGCTTTGGGTGATTGTGATACTTTTTTTTACCTATCAAAATAAAAGTATTCAGAAAGTCTTGAGCCTGTTGTTGGCATCCTCATTTCTGATTTTATTAAGCGACTCATTTTACATTATCAGCAGTTTATATTCGCCTGTAATTGATGAATTTATTGTTGATATCGGGTATTATTTCTTTTACGCTTTTCTTATGGTTGCCAGTTTAATCGGATACAAAGAAATCAGGTTCAGGCAACCCGAGCCGGAGAGTGTTAAAAGGGTTGCGGCTTTTAAGCAAGGAAACTGGATCGTTTATCTGCCGGGTGTTTTTCTGATAACCGTCATAGGGTTGCTGCTGGCTTTTGTTTTAAACCAGTCGTTTGTGCTTTTTCACGGTTCGTTAGTGATGATTGCATTAGTAATTATTCTTTTTATCATCCATCAATATCTTGTTATTACTGATAATATCAAATTAACAAAGGAAATGCGGATGATAAACGCACAACTCGAAAGCAAGGTTGAAGAACGAACTGCCGAATTAAGTAATGCCAACGAAGGACTTCACGCTGAAATGGTGGAACGCAAAAAAGCAGAAGAACTTCTGGCACGCATTAACCAGGAGTTGGCACTCGTAAACAGGGAAAAGGATAAACTGTTTTCGATTATGGCCCACGACCTGCGCAGCCCTTTAGGATCGATGATGAAACTTTCGGAGCTTCTGGTTGATAATATTAAGGAGTTCGATGAAGAAGAACTTCTGGAAATCTCATCCACGCTTCATGCCTCTGCTACTCAAACGTTTCAGCTGCTGAATGACCTGCTCGACTGGTCGGCCGTTCAGATGGGACGAGGTGAAAGGAATAAAGAGCTGTTTCCGGTTGCTGAGCTGGTTTCCAAAATTGTTTCGGCGCATACTGATGAAGCTTCAGCCAAAAATATTACCATCGCAGTCGAATGCCCTGATGAAATAAGTGCATTTGCCGATAAATTTGCAATACAAACTGTATTACGCAATCTTGTGAATAATGCAGTAAAGTTTACGAATGCTGATGGTATTATCAGGATTAAATCAGAAATAAAAGATTCATTTGCCATAATTTCGGTTATTGATAACGGTACAGGTATT
>CAZBZA010000458.1:0-3187 GCA_964495865.1 uncultured Lentimicrobiaceae bacterium | reverse complement strand
TCGTAAAGCTCGCCCGACAATTCTGTTGACTCACCGGTAAACTGTATGCCCTGTATTTTACCAAGCATTGTAGTTTCGAGGGCAACAGCTCCTGAAACCATAGGTTGAGCAATCATTTCGTCTACATGACGGGTGCCATGATCGGAAGTGAACACAAACATGTTCAGTTCATCAATGTACACATAAAAACAGGTGCAGGTATAGGGAATATTTTTTGCTGACGTTGCTAATGTAAAAACATGATGTTTATGAATAAACTCAGTTATCTGCTTTTCGGGAAGTTCCATGGTTAAAAATCGAGGCTCAGCGATAAATAGAAAACATAAGGTTGAATTACCTGATCTTCGATACCCCAGGCCCAATCAGCACGCAGAAAATATCCGAATAATGTACTTCTTAATCCAAAGCCATAACCTGCAATCAGCGGATCTTTCTGCACCTGCACGGTTATCTCCAAAGGCGGACTGCTTATATAGCGGGTGTAATAGGTATTATCTTCGGTAAGCGGATTAAGGCCTTGCCAGGCTGAGCCGATATCAGTAAAACCGACAATCTGGAAATTATTCAGAAATTCGGAACGCAGTGGCTTATTTAAAAAATACCGGAAAACAGGAAAGCGTAATTCAGAACTCAACAAGGCGAATGTATTTCCGCTACGGGCATTTTGAACAAAACCACGCATGTTGGTTGCCAGGGTTTGAAATGCATAATTCTGGGTGTAGTCAATCTGGTATTCGTAATTAAACCTTGGAGCCAGCCAGTTATCAACTCCGCCCATATAATAAAGCAATTTATTTTTCCCGAACGAAGTACTTCCCGACAAGCGGTTTGCCCATATAAAGGAACGATGTATGCGGGTATAATTCCGGATATCGAAACCAACAACAATCATATTGACCGAAGGCTTTTTAATCAGCTGGTAATATTCCCCAAACACTTTGTACCGAAGGCCTAACAATAGGTTTGTTCCGATTTCACGGGTATTGTCATACACCAGTTCGCCTTTGCCGATTCCCCAGGTGCTTCCATCAGCTGTCATATTGGCTGTTGGATAATCATAAGCCATTACATACGGCTGGTTGTATTGCACCATTGCTGTTCCTTTAATTGCCAGCACTTCGGTGAAAGGGTAACGCAGTACATAATGTAGTTCATGTGTCCTGGTGCGGACATATGCGTCCGAATAGGCCACATCAAAACCACTTCGGTGAAAATATACTTCGCGGTCGAGACGGTGTTTCAGGTTGGCGTAACCAAAAAGATATTCATTATTCACCAAGCTGGTATTCAGCCTTATACCCCCAATAAGGCGATAATCTTCAAGCAGGTCAGTTGCCCCAACAACAAAAAGCGCGTTAGCAGGAGAATTCTGATATACCGGCCCGGCATAACCAAGATATGGCTGGTAACTCAGGTTCAGATAGGAGAAATCTAGCTGGCTGACCAACTGGTTAACTGAATATTCAACATTATAATTTCGCGGTTTAGGCAGTTTGATTATTCCTCCTGTGCTTTCAGGCAGTAAAACTTTTGACTGGAATAAGGATGATTTCCCACCCGTAATATCGCCGGATATCTGGTAGTTGTTGATATCGACTCCAGATGTATCGGATTTTACCGGAGAAATATCATTTTCATAAACCGGAACAAACCGTTTACGCTTAACTTTTGGTTCGGGCTTTAACTTTTTCAGGAGTGCACTTTCCTTTGCCTTTTCTTCTTTTGCTTCGAGATCCTGCATATACTTTGATACCGCCAGATTTTGAAGCGGGATGATCTTTCCAACAGGAATTTCACCAGTGTAAATACTGTATTTGTTATCTTCAAAAACCAATTCAGAGGTTTTTCGTCCAGCATAAGATATTTCCTGAGACAATATACTCCTTGGGTAATTGGTTAGCGGAAAAGTTTGTGTAAAATAACGGTAATGCACGGTTGTGTCCACATATGCTACCGCACTGTCAAATCGCGCGGCATAACGGTTATAAACGCCATTGGCATCACTCAGGTATGTGAAATAACCCGGACTGAATGACATTGGTTGAATTTCATTTGCAAGACGTGTTTTAGTAACCCTGTTAAGGACTTTACTTCCCGATCCACGTTCATAAATAAATAGATCATTGTTTTCCAGCCCATCATACGAACGAAGGTTTTCTTTTGTAAAACGTATGGTATCATCAGGACGGTTTGAACTGAAAATGATACGGTTACTTTTAGCCAGGAACCTTGGGTTCAAATCGTTATATACATCCTGGGTAACAGGTTCGGCGGTATTGGCTGCCACATTGTAAACGTAAATATCGGATTGCCCCCGCTGCACAGCCGACATTACAAAGGATCGTCCATCAGGCGAATACGAAAAATCAAGTATTTTTTGAAAATTGAAAATATTCTGGTTTTGCCATTTCCGGGTCTCCACATCATAGAAATACAGAAACAGCAGACCTTTATGTTCAAGTATCATAGCTATTACATTACCTGTGGGATGCCAGGCCAGCAATGGATATGAATAATCAACCTTCTCGTCAGTACGGAACCCTTTTTTAAAAATACGCCTTTTCTTCCCGGTGGCCAGATCCTGAATAAATACCTTGTACCTGCCTTTATCATTAAAGGAATATAGTATTTTTTCGCCATCCGGACTGATCCGCAGGTTATTATACACCATGTCGCGTTTCATTTTGAGATTCAGCTTCGGGTTGTATGGATTGTAAGCCATAGCATCAACTGAATAAATCTCATTGTACCAGACGAACCATTCTTCGACCACTTTTTTGAAAGAGACACCCAAAACGTAAAGAAACCCGCTTTCGAAACTGCGGTTTACACGCGTCATATAAACAATATTGGCAATATTCTCCTCGCCGTATTTTTCGGCTACAAACCTCCAGAGCGAATGACCTGCTATCACGGCATCATCATCAATCAGATGGTTGAAGCGTTTGTATTTTTCGCTCAATATTCCATCTTTAACTTTATTATCAAGTTCAGTATCCCAGTTGCGGCTGTGGTAGGAAACAAGTCCGTCAATAAACCAGGATGGCAGATTAATTAGCGTACTGTTTTTGACCTGTGATCCCAATGAGCCGCCGTAAATCATGTTTTCGATCAGCAATCGGTTAATTCCGGCCCGTATCTGCCTGTCGAAATGGTTTAAATCCCCATCGAAATACAGAAAAACTTT
>CAZBZA010000457.1:0-3197 GCA_964495865.1 uncultured Lentimicrobiaceae bacterium | reverse complement strand
GCACCTCATGCCGGATTTGGATTAGGATTTGAAAGACTGATGCTTTTTGTAACCGGAATGTTAAATATCCGCGATGTAATTCCTTTCCCGCGCACTCCCATGACGGCTGATTTTTAGATCATAAAATGACTTTTTATTGCTTGCGCCATTAATCAAATAGATTTACCTTTGGGATAAAGTAAGTATTCATACCAGTATACAATTATGCTTAATCAACGCCTTCAACAGAAATTATTACAAAAGCTTTCGCCTCAGCAGATATTGCTGATGAAACTTTTGCAAATTCCTTCGATGGCTCTTGAGCAACGCATCAAACAAGAGATTGAAGAAAATCCGGTTCTCGAAATAGATGAAGAATACGACCCGGAAAAAGAGAGTGAGAATGATGATTTCGACGATCCGAACAAGGATAGCAATGACGATCAGCGAAATAATGATGTAGATATTAACGACTACCTGAGCGACGACGATGTGCCTTCATACAGGCTAAACGCCGGAAACACTTCTGCCAGCGATGAGCATAAGGAAATGCCGATGGTGGCCGATACAGGATTTCATGAATCACTGTTAACGCAACTCGATCTTAAAGAATTCCCTGTTCAGAAAAGGATAATCGGGACAACCATTATTGGCAACCTTGATGAAGCAGGCTACCTGCAGCGCGATTTAAATGCGATGATCGACGATCTTGCGTTTACACAAGGCGTTACCACAAGTCTCGAAGAAATTGAGTACATGCTTAAGGTTGTTCAAAGTTTTGAGCCTGCCGGAGTTGCTGCCCGAAACTTACAGGAATGCCTGCTCCTCCAGTTAAGGCGATTAGATCCGATGCCATCGGTAAAACTTGCTATTGTAATACTCGACCGCTGTTTTGAGGATTTTACCAAGAAACATTACGATAAAATAATGAAACGCACCCATTCGGAAGAGGATGATCTGAGGGACGCGATTAACGAAATCCTGAAACTTAATCCTAAACCAGGTAGTGCTTTCAGTCCATCAACGGCCGGCAATCAGTATGTAATTCCCGATTTTATCATCGACAATAAAGATGGTGTTCTCGAACTCACACTGAATCAGCGCAATATGCCCGAATTAAGATTAAGCCGTACCTATACCGATATGCTCGAAACATACGGCGAAAACAAACACAGGAAAGAAAAAAACGATTCGCAGCGTGATGCCGTTATTTTTATAAAACAAAAAATTGATTCGGCCCGTTGGTTTATCGAAGCCATAAAACAACGTCAGGATACACTTTACGTGACCATGAAGGCCATTATGGAATACCAGCATAAGTATTTCCTCGAAGGCGACGAAACCATGCTGAGGCCTATGATCCTGAAAGATATCGCCGAGCGAGTGGGACTCGATATTTCGACTATCTCGCGTGTTGCCAACAGCAAATATGTTCAAACGCCTTTCGGAACCTTCCTGTTGAAAAGCTTTTTCTCCGAATCGATTCAAAATGACCAGGGAGAAGAAATTTCGACCAGGGAAATAAAAAAAATATTAGCCGATTGCATTGTTGCAGAAGACAAAAGCAAACCACTCACTGATGAAGAATTAACTGCTATTCTGAAACAGAAAGGCTACCCGATTGCCCGCCGCACAGTAGCAAAATACCGCGAACAACTCAATATCGCTGTTGCACGCCTGCGAAAAGTAATGTAACCGTTGATATACGACCAACTCCGCAGCTGTGATTAATACTTTAAATTCCTGAACTCTCATCCTGGTCTTCATGCTGAAATTTGGCTGAAGATCATATATTTCAACCCTTTCACAATTCACTTTCATGCTAAAGCTACTGCCCGAAAAATTCCAATTATCCCAATTTCTTTCCATTATCCTTCATCCGCTGATGATCCCTGCAATAGCAACCATTGCACTAATGCTGAGACCCGACTTGTATTCAATCGTTTTACCCAATAACATGAAATTCTGGTTTATATCGGTAGTAATTGTTTTTACATTGCTCATTCCCCTGGCAGGAGTTCTTATTTTGCTGAAATTTAACGCAGTAAACTCAATAGAGATTAGTAGTCGGCATGAGCGAACGCTCCCGCTTATCATCTCCAGTACTTCTTTTATGGTACTTCTGTTTTCGCTGAAATCGACCGGAATCCCTCCCGTTTTCCTTTATATTCTTTATTCAGCAACATTTGCTTTGCTGGCCGGGCTTTTAATAAACCTTTTTTATAAGATCAGTCTCCACACTTTAGGATGGGGAGCAATTGCAGCAGCTCTTACAGGTGTTTCATTCAAACTGGGAGTCCCTTTGCTGTTTTATATAGTTATTGCTGTCCTGCTATCAGGATTGGCCGGATATGCCCGATTAAAGCAAAATGCCCACAACCCGGCCCAGGTTTATCTGGGATATGTTGCAGGCATAAGCGTTATTATTTTAATTTCTTTCCTGGGATGATCAGAAAGGTTTGAAAACCAACCCAACTGAAATCGGGTATATTTCAGGGCCGAGGCCTTTTTCGAATACTGATGACATCTGATAAAATACGGAAGCCCCAAACCATTTATAACCAATTACAGCATATGGTCCGTAGTGAAAATCATCAATATTGCGCAGCTTTAATGACTTTTCAATAACCTCGTATCCACTACCTTCCAGATCGCTTCCTTTGTATTTCGTGTGGGCATTTAGGCTCCATCCTACTTTAAAACCAAGAGTACCATGTATTTTTTCACTCGATTTATACTCGAAACCAAAAGGAATATCAATGTAAGTTATTGAAAGCTTGCTCTTTTTTACATCAATATTTTTAGTGCCAACCTTAGACGGCGCATTATAAAAATAAGAAACATTTTCATCATCAATCAGCTCTTTTCCATAAACATTGTACTCTCCGGTTCCTAAAAGTGCCTGGTTATAAAAATTATGTGCCCCGATTCCGCCGCCGATAAAGAAATTCATATGGCCTTTTTTATCCATAGGAAACGCATACTGGATAAAAACATCAATGCCCTGGTTAATAGCCCTGGGACTTATCGAGTCGGGGACTTTCATCCAGAAATCGTTGTAAACGCCAAAACCAAGGCTTAAACGTTTACGAATGGATTCGGCTGATGGTTTTTGTGCAAATGTTGTGGCCGACAAAGCCAGGAGAATGATAATTAAAGATATGTTGCGCTTCATGAGATATATTTTTTCGAAAGCAAAGATAAAGCAAAAAGCGGAT
>CAZBZA010000456.1:0-3205 GCA_964495865.1 uncultured Lentimicrobiaceae bacterium | reverse complement strand
TTATTATATTCAACCGTCCAGAGGATAGTACCGGTTTTGGATGATGAAAGCTTAAGTTTGTTCCCGGCAATATTTCCGATTCCTGACTGATATATCCCAACCGGGAAAAGAAAATCATCTCCCTGGTTGATTTTTTTAGTAAGAGGGCCATTAACAAATGATAAGGGGTTTCCACCTTCGGGAATCACACAATTGATTGATGTATTAACAATAGAAATGTTGCCATAATTAAACGGAGCTGAAGGATTCGTGTTTATCAAACCTGCAGTTAAAAGCAGATTCCCTTTTACCTCGATAGCACCACCTGTATTAATGGTAAGACCACTTGAGTTATTGATTTCAAAATTATTAAATGCGTTTGTGCCTGTGAAATCGCCTAAAGTCCCTCCAATAGTTTGCTCCGAAGATCCTGCAAACGAAACAGTAGCTGTGATGCCTGTGCCAGGATTAAAAGCTCCCGAATAAATTTCCATTGTGCCCAATATAGTCAGTTTCCTGTTATTAAAACTGTTATCAAGTGTTGGACCGTCAATTTTCAACGAATTACAAATAGTTAAATCCTTGAAAGGCAATATCCTGGTTCCTGTTCCAGAAAAAAGCAAGTTGGGCACATTTGTATAAAGATCAGCAATAATCGGATAAGTTCCGGTTCCGCCATATTCAACAGTTCCGTTATTGGCGCAGTCGAGAAAAGAGGTATAAACACCGGCAGGAAACGAGCCGGTTTCAAGATATAAGGTCCCGTCACCATCCACAGTTCCAAGGTTGTGTCCATAATAAGGAGAAACTATTTTTAATTTGTTGTTGATGGTGGTGCGATACGCAGTGCAAAAGTCGCTGTTGGCAGTAACTTCATGATCAACAATAACGATAAATCCATTGGGTCCACCGTCGGGGCAAGGATAATTGGTGCCTCCTGTTTGTGTCCAGATAGTTTTATCCGACCAGCTTCCATTTTTATTACTTGTGTAAACAGGCACGTTAGGAGGAAAAGCTTCAGCAATTCCGGCTGTATATTCTCCGCCAAGGTTATTTAGTCCCGAATAACTGAATGTAATTTTATTGGTGCCCTGATCAACGGAATTGGTAAGGCTCCAGCTGGTTCCGGGTACAATTAACCTGGCAGCCATATAGTCATCCTCATGGATCCCTTGCACATCACTTTGCAGATAGTTACATACCAATGTTCCGGATAATCCTGTTACTCCCGAGCTTTCAACCTCCCAAAAATAATTGAGTGCATTAGCCGGATCAATTACCGCAGGGTGCTGGCTATTGATATTATTAACCCTCACATAACCTACTGTATTATTGGAGGTTATAGTAAAAGTAACGGGTGTGTATTTACCGGCTGTCCCAATAGGATACTCAAATGCCGGCGATGGACCCGCCGGGAAAAATTTACGAATACCTACATCACTGAAAACACCATCCGACTTTATCATTTTCGAAGCACTGAAGGGAGCCCCCATTATTTTACTTTGCAGACCTAATGATAAAAGAAATTTATTGATATCGAAAATCCCATTAGTGAGAACCAGGTTCTCTTCCATATTGATATTGTTCTCAATCCTTGCACCATTAGCATTGTTCAGTTCGAGCCTGCCGAAATTACCGCTTCCCGAAATATGCTGCTCGCTTGCACCGTTTAAAAGGATTCCTGTATTTGCAACAGCAGCGTCCGTATACCTGGCATTGTTGGCAAAATTCCCTCTGACCTGCATCAGGTTCGACCCCAAAGCAAGTGTTCCTGTGCTAATTGTCAAATCATTAAATATGGTACAAGGACTATTTACAGTTAACAAAGCTCCAGGTTTTACAAGCAAATTATAAAAATTGGTTGTTCCGGTAAGAATTTGCGAACCCAGATAGGATGAACTGTTTAAAGCACCAAAAGTGGTAAGATTTGTACCTGCAAGGTAAGCGGTTACACCAACATTATTTGTAAAATTTCCATTAAAGGTTGTATTGATACTATTTGTATTGAAAACAGTATTTGCACCAATTATTAAGTTCCCATTTAAAACTAATGGACTAACCATCAATTTTGCAGTTGCTACATTTCCTGCTGAGCCTGTTAGCGTAAGATTGTTCAAAGGAATGCCGGCCTCAATCTGAAAAGTCTGAGCTCCGGTCGATCCCGGAGCCAGGAGTATAGTTCCACCTGTAACACTTCCGGTCTGTGGCCTGAGATACAAATCGCCAAAAGCATTACTTCCACCTCCGCGAACAAGTGTTAATGTACCTCCCGACATTACAAAACGGCTACCGTTGTTTAAAATTTCAAGTTTTGCGTTATTGGCATTAGAAGGCGCAATACTTGCTGCGTTACCTAAAATGGTAACAGAACCGCCTGTTTGTGTGTAACTTAAAATCCCGGATGAATTGGAGGGGTCGCGACGTATTTGTCCGTTTACAAACAGATTTCCATTGGCAATTTCAATTGACGATGCTCCTCCGCTCGAATACTGAATATCATTATGGCTGGCAGCTGTTGTTCCGTTGGTGCCAATAAAAACACTCCCTGTGAAATTGCTTGTCAGCTTCAGCTTTCCGCTGAGCGAAAGTATGGTTCCGCTAATGGTATTGGTCCCGATTGTGATATTTGAGTTTGTATTATCAATTGTCAAGCCTGCCGATGCAGGGATTACAAGTGGAGTACCTGTAGCTATACTAAGATTTCCTGTACGGTTGTAAATAAATGTTCCGTTTTGTAAAAAAAGCCAGTTATCATTTAATGTTGTAAACGTTCCGGTAATATTTACTGTTAGCGTTGACGCTTGTGAAGTACCTTTATTTACTGTCAGTTTTTGAAAAACAGTAAGTGGGTTATTCAGCGTATTGGTAATGAAAGCTGGAGTTGTACCAAAGAAAGTTACCGGTAAGGTTGTAAAATTACATTGACGTATTGTAGTTGTTCCTGTTGCTGTTGTTCCAACCGTATTGTTGATCAGGCTTCCACCTATGGATAAATTCTGGCTGGTTGCCCCACTGTATACCTGTATGGCCGAATTCGGTGCGACTTTAACGTCGCCGTATACAACAATATTTTGAGTAATCGCTGCATTACCATACCAGATCAGTGCACCACCCTGTATATCGAGGTTGCCGTTTATTGTAATCGTTTTAGCAATGCGGTTTACTGGTGCGGTAGGATAATTTGTGTTCCATGCCGGGCAAAACCACGAATCTGCATTTTGTCCGC
>CAZBZA010000455.1:0-3208 GCA_964495865.1 uncultured Lentimicrobiaceae bacterium | reverse complement strand
CAGTCATAACGGATCGTTTTGGTATGCAAATTTAAAATTTCTTTCCAATAATTTGGTCAGGAAATAAAAAAGTGATTTCAGAAGGTTTTGAAGAGTTTGAAATGTTTGAAGAGTTTGAAATGTTTGAAAATTTTCCTTCACTTGAAACTCTTCAAACCCGAAACTCTTCAAACCCGAAACTCTTTAAACCTGAAACAAGAAACCTGAAACAAGAAACTCTTCAAACCCGAAACCAGAAACCCTTCAAACTCTTCCAACCCTTCAAACATAAATAAGTGTTCCGCAATTATCCCCGTTCAGAATTTTCTGCAGGTTACCAGCTTTATGTACATCAAAAACTATAACCGGCATTTTATTCTCGCTGCAAAGCGTAAAAGCTGTCATATCCATGATATTCAGCCCTTTGTTATAGGCATCGTCGAATGTAAGCTCAGTGAATTTAGTGGCAGAAGGATCTTTTTCAGGATCAGCAGTATATACGCCATCAACGCGGGTACCTTTAAGCAATGCATCAGCATGAATTTCAATTGATCGTAAAGCGGCTGCCGTATCAGTGGTAAAAAAAGGATTTCCTGTGCCACCGGCCAAAATAACAACTTCTCCGCTTTCGAGGCTGGCGATGGCTTTCTGACTGCTCACCCGTTCGGCAATGGGTTCGACTGCCAACCCTGACAGCACTTTTGATTTTATGCCAACACTTTGCAATGCCGATTGCAACGCCAGGCTGTTGATAACCGTTGCCAGCATTCCCATGTAATCGCCCTGAACACGGTCGGTGCCAATATTATTGCCTTTCAGACCACGGAAAATATTGCCGCCGCCAAGCACAACGGCAACCTGGGTTCCTTGTTGGACTGCTTTTTTAATTTCATCAGCATACAAGGCAAGCATGGCGGTATCAAAACCTTGTCCCGAATTGCCTGCCAGCGATTCACCACTGAGTTTGAGTAAGATGCGTTTGTATTTCATATCCGAAATTTTGATCTTTTTACGAGATGTATTCTTTTACCCGGAAAAATTAATTACTAATTTCACCTTTATCAGTAAACAAATTTATCCTATTATGCTATACTACCTGTTTAGCAACAGAACTTTTGTTTGTGTATTCTCGCCTTGCACTAACCTGTAGAAATATGTCCCTGAAGCCAGTCCCGACAAATCAACATTTATCACATTCAATCCACTTGTAAAATTCCCTGAAGCAATTGACATTACTTTCCGTCCATATAAATCATAAAGATCAATGTCTGCCTTTCCGGGAGCCGGGAGCGTAAAAGGAATATTGGTAATGCCAAATACCGGGTTAGGAAAATTCTGATCAAGCTTAAGTGCTTTCTCAATTGACGTTTCGGCAATTCCAACCGATAAATCGAAGTAATTAAGTGTAATACACCAACTCTGAAGTGTACCAACCTGGCTTACAGCATCATCCTGAACTTTTAAAATCCAGTTGCCTGTAACTTCTTTTACATCATAGGTACTTAAGGGTTGCTCTGGCTTGAAACTTCCTGTAAACGGTGCAATTCCATTCTTGATGGAAATCATGGCTTCATCATCGAAAGTTGTATTTGTAAAGTTGGAACCGCTCCCGCCATTGTCGGAGCTGAGGTCAATTGTAGTTCCATCAGGTCCAATTAGCGACAGGTTGAGTGTTGAAACCCTGGTATGATCAATGTTAACATTCACATTAATATCCTTGATTCCTCCCACATACGAAACCGGAATGGTATCATAAATGGTGGATAAATCAGGAATTGCTTTGGGGATTGTATTCGAACAAAGTGTTTGTGTAAAATCGGGTGCAACCAGGTATGTATATTGCGAAGCCGGAGCCACAGAACCCGGAGGATTGATTCCTCTCCCGCCACGGGGAAGCGTTTCGATGATTAATCCATTTTGATCCTGTACGGCAAAATAATAATTAACCGAAGTTCCGAAAGGTTGCCCCGGAATATAGAATTTATAAGAACTTCCGGTTATATCATCCGGGTAAAGAAACTGGAAGTTTCCGCCGTTAATACTGTAATACAGCCTGGGCTTATTTTCATTGTTTGCAATCGTCCGGGGCGAAACCGCGGTTAAAATAACTGTTTGATCCCCTGTTCCTACGCCCGAAAGAACCGGCTGATGCTGAAGACTCATTTTGCAGTTCCAGCCTTCACTTGCAAGTCCTGCAACGGCAGCCTGCACCATGCGGGTAAAGAAAATAATATTCAGGTTACTGAATTTATCCTCGGGTGTATGGTAATAAGCGTTAAAATCGCCGGGATACTCTTCGATGGCAAGTATTGCAGGGTAATTCTGATACCAGAAGGAGGCATGATCACTGGCTTCAATATTTGTGTAATTCCAGGTGAACTCAGGAGTATAAATACTCATAACTTCCTGGTATTCATTTGTTAATGCCTGAGAAAGTGTGTTTGTTCCAAGAGTAAGTACAAAATCGTTGTTCGAATCCCATGCGATCATATCATAATTCAACACGCCCATAATCTGCTCGCCGTTAATTGAAGCACTGTCAGCATATGCGGCACTCCCGACCAGACCGATTTCTTCTTCATCCCATATGGCAAATTCGATGGTATATTCGGAATCGAAACCGGCAAGTAAGCGCGCTGCTTCCATAACGGCTACTACTCCGGATGCATTATCATCAGCCCCAGGAGCAATTGCTGCTGTTGGCATATCGTCGTAGTGAGCACAAATAATGTACTTTTTTTCAGGAAATTTAGTACCTGTTTTCCATCCCAAAACATTGCGACCTGTTGCACTATAATCCTGGTAACGAGCCTGGTAACCATATTCCTGGAATTTCTCCAGAACAAACTGAGCAGCAATATCCTGAACGCTGTTATACTGATAATTCCGTGTAGTAATGGTTTTAGTTTCGCCACCCACAACCACGGTTGTATCGCCCGAAAGTTGCCTTACCCGTAAGCTGACAGTTGACTCAGTAACGAGACCAATAAGTGAATCAATTACCGGGCTGTAGGCAACAGGCATCTGCGCTTGCGCCTTTTCCGAAACCTGGACAAGCAATATCAGGCCGGCGACAAAATAAAGTATGCTTCTCATTGGCTGTTTTTTATACTGATTAATGGTGAGAATTTGTGGTTATTAAGGTAGGTATGGAAATTTGGTCGGAAGTTAGATGTCGGAAGCCATTCTATAAAAATATTTCTCCTTTACAAATATCCGATTTCAGGAC
>CAZBZA010000454.1:0-3209 GCA_964495865.1 uncultured Lentimicrobiaceae bacterium | reverse complement strand
AAACCAGAAACCCTTCAAACCCTTCAATTTAAGGTTTTACTTTCCATATTTTATCCGAATCAGGCAGATATTGAGGCAGTGCCGCCGAACCGTACCATTTGTATATTTCGGCTGCAAGCAGATTTTCTTTAACCGCCGGATCTGATTCCAATAAAGAATTTGCCTCTTCCACAGTTTTTACATTCAGGATAAAAATACCCCTGTAGGAATTTTCATTTTTACCTAAAGGCCCTGCCACAATTAACTTGTTGGCCTCAACCATTCGCCCGATATTTTCCATATGGCCTCTGAAACAACTGTCGATGAAGGGCTTATCGGTTGTTTTATTACTGCCGGTTTTCAATATTACCAGCATATAGCTCTTCATTCCATAATCGTCGCCACCCAGTTTTTCGGCAAGTGCAGGGTCATAATCCGGGTTTGAAGTTTGTGCCGATAAAAGAATCGAAGAAATCAGAAAAGTAGCCAGAAACAGGAATGTTTTCATAAAACGGGGTATTTGTGTTTACTAATCAGGTACGGACAGAATTTGAAATACATGAATAAAATCAATAAAATGCATTTCAGGTCGGGATCCGGAAGGTAAATTTACAAATATCCGGGAGGTAAACGGCACGAGAGGAAAAATTGTCGGAAGGAATTGAAAAAATGTAATTCAACAGATAAGCTTGTTGCGCTGCAGCATGTATGACCGGATTTTTTCCCATGAGTGCCTTTTAGTACCATTCATACCCGGAAAGTTTCAAGCTTGAGCAGCACCTTATCATCCGGTGTAGTTAATAGAGCTACATGCTTAGTATTCTGTCAGCTACATTTAAATGGCAATTACAACTACATTTAAATAATAAGCATATTCCTATTATTGCATTCCGACATAGCTCCAGTGTCCTTGGCTACCTTTTAGCTTAAAGTTTTTTCGTTCCTGAGAATTCAAACAATTGATATACTGGCAAATAAAACATTTTATCCTTTTAATTAAAAAAAAGAGGAAATAGCCGTTGTTGAGCCGGATGAAAAGTAACACGAAAGGTATCCGATGTCGGATGACAGCTGTATAGAAAATCCAGTTCATCACAATCAATATGTTCGGGAGTCATATTTTAAAAAATGAACCTATCAGTATGAGCAGAAAATTGAGGCATGTCAATATAAAGTTGCTCCTGGCAGTCACAGCCTTGACCATATCTTTAACTTTCTGTACCAGTAAAAAATCGGTCGACAGGCTCACTGAGCAATTTCCGGCTTCAAGCTCAAGGGCCAAAGCGATGTTAGTTTCCGATCCAAAGGCAGCTATTGCCGCGCTGGATTCAGCTTACAACCTTACGGGCGGAAAAGACCTGCCAGACACCCTTGTAACTGTTTACCTGAATTTAAAAGCCGAAGCATTACTGCAACTCGACAGCAAAGACTCAGCCATCCTTTTCATGCAGACGTTTGTTTCTGCAACACCTATTGAAAAGAATAAATCTTCAAGAATAAATGCTTTACTGTGGCTCATAAAATATTCGATAAACGACGGGAAATATACTGATACCCGAAAGCACCTGAATGATATTTACTTTATGATGGCAAACGACACGAGCAGTTTCGAATTAGCCAGGGCATTAAATCTCGAAGGCGGTTTCCTAAGCCGTACCGGTGATTATGTAGGAGCCCAGAAAAAAATGCTCGCTGCGGCTAAACACTTCGAAAATCTTAATAATAGCAGGGCACTCGGAGCTGTTTACAGCGGAATTGCCACCAATTACCAGTCGCTGGGCGAATCAGGGCTTGCCATGCTTTATTTCAGAAAAGCTTTATCGATAACCCAACAAAATAAGGATAGTTTGAATTGGTTCCTGGCTTTGAACAGCCTTGGAAACATTTTCCAGCAATCAAATCCCGATAGCGCAAAATATTATTTCTTCAAAGCCCGTGACCTGATGTCGTTGAAACAATGGTCGAATGAATCGCTTTCGGTGCAGTACAACCTGGCCATGTTTTATTACAACCGGAAAGAGTATCTAAAAGCCATGGACAGTTACCTTAAAATACTGGCATTATGCCGGCAGTATAATAATAAAAGTGGTATTTACCGCGCCATGAGTGGAATCGGCAATGTATATGAAGCTCAGAACAAGGACATTGAAGCCTTGCAAACATTTCTCGAAGCGGCACAACTGGCTGATGAGGCAGGCGAAAAACCTGTTCAGGTCCAACTGCTCGAAGGAGCAAAATACATGTACGAAAAAGCCGGGAATTATAAAGACGCCTACATTACTCAAAAAAAGATCAAGCACCTAAGCGATTCGCTGTTTACCCTCGAAAAGCAGATTGCAGTTCACAATCTTGAAATCGCCTACAACAAGGAAAAGACTGAACGTCAGAACGAAGCACTCAACAATAAAATGCTTCTGATGAAAGGTAAAATGAAAGCCAGTTACATTATTCTGGGCCTGGTTCTGCTGTCGGCGCTTGTGCTTGGCTGGCAACTGTATCATATTTACAAACTTTACCAACAGCGGAATATTGCTTACAATACCCTTTTCGAGAAATACAGGATCGATATGCAATCAGTCGGCTCCGATACCAGCAAGATTCCAGAGTTGAAGCTTATCCCCGCAGTGGTGCCTGAAGAATCCAATCTGCCATACAGGAAATTTATTGCTTATTTTGAATCGGAAAAGCCTTTCCTGAACCCCGCATTAAGGTTCGACAATGTGGCATTGCACCTGCGAATCAACCGAAAAATTCTCTCCCATCAACTTCAGCAGAATACAGGAATGAATTTTAACACTTTTGTAAACAGCTACCGCATTAAAGAAACGCTACGCCTGCTTGCAGAGCCAAATCTTCAGCAGTACAAGATTGAAGCTATTGCCAAAGAAGCAGGATTTGGATCAAAGGCCAGTTTTTATGCTGCCTTCAGCCAGGTTACGGGTTCAAAACCTTCGGAGTTCAGGGAAGGGATTTAGTGGCGCTGCGCTCAGATTAAAATTTCGGGTTTAGCTTCGCTGAGCTCGCTGCGCTCGGTTGAAGAGTTTCGGGTTTCAAGTTCGCCTTGTCGCCACTCGCCTTGTCGCCCCTCGCCTTGTCCACTTCAATGCTGCGCGTTCGATGCTGCTCGATCAAAGGTTCAAGGACTGCGACGTTCAATACTGCGGCGTTTAATGCCTTGTAGTCAATTGGATTTGGTATGTGTTTCGGGTTTAGCTTCGCTGAGCTCGCTG
>CAZBZA010000453.1:0-3216 GCA_964495865.1 uncultured Lentimicrobiaceae bacterium | reverse complement strand
AGCGATCGCGCTTTGCAGGGGTTTCGACATGTTAAAATTTTCGAACGTATTCATTCTACAAATGTTAATTGGAAATTGTTTTTGAAAAAGGTTAATGGTAATCGGCTGATGTTGTTAGCATTAACGATTTCAAAGTTTCTATTGCCAACCAACTGTTCAATTTACTGCAATATCTGATTACCCTTTAGGAAGGAATTCCTAAAGAGTTCAAAGATACGGCTTTCTGATGAAGTGGCAATCATACCGTTGACAGTTCCCTGAATATGTCACTATAGCAGAAACAGTTACTTATTCAATCAACGCTCCAGAATAGCGGACCAGGCCATTGTTCCATCATGATCATATGATATATCCACGGAAACGAAAAGATATTCTTTGATACCATCATTTGCATAACCCATGACTTCATATTTGTTAGTAGAGAAACCTCCATTAGGAAGTTGACTTTGGTCAATATTCTCACCTCCGTAATAGCCTTTATAAAATCCTATGAATGCAGCATGATTTGGTCCGTTTGTTAATGTGATAACAGGCCTGTCGTTAGCTGTTGCAGGAGTGAAAAGGTACGAATGAGTTGCAGAACCAAAAGCAGCACCTAAGCCACTTGCAGCTATCTCAGCATCGGTTATACAACCGATGTATCCACCGAAGTAACCATCATTTCGTGCACTTCCCATAGTGTTATATGTAAAAACTCCTCCATTGGAAAAAGTGAATTCATCATCAGGCATACACGACCAATCATCACCTCCATAACCTCCACCGGTCAGAAAGCTTTTGGGAAGTGACCACCAATCAGATTTTCCAAGCCCCGGGCCCACAAAAATGCTTTCTTCTTCTGCTCTTACTCTCCATGATTCACCTTGCAACATGTCATTAGTAAGTACATAATTTGAAACAAATGCCATTTTGGTTATAGTGTCGTTTCCGATTGAATTAGATGCAATTAACTGAATATTATATATGCTTCCATTTGCATAGGTGTGAACAGGGTTAATTTCAGTTGAATATTGGCCGTCGCCAAAATCCCAAAAGAAAGAATCGGCATATGTTGAAGTATTATTGCAAGTGATTGACAATCCGTTTATTTGCAAATCAAATCCTCCAACCGGCAAAAATCCGGGAATTGGAGGTTCATCATCAGGATTATCATAATGTACCAATACATACCTCCAATATCCTTCCGGGGCTGAAGAGGAAATTTGAAATCTGTATTCGATTTCGACTATCAAAGTATCCACAATACCTTCGGTAAGTTTAATGATATTGTATGTAACTGAATCCTGAACCATGGGATTGAGATTATGTACTTCAATATCTGTTGCGGTGTTGTAAAAACCAATATGAGCACCTTTGCCTATAGAAGTGAGCTTGGACGGTGAGCCTGGATTAAATCTGAATGTATGATTGCCGCTTCCCCATGCTGAACAATCCTCGCCATTTATGTTTATCATGTTGTCGGTAGATCCACAGAAGTTAGCCGGGTCAAAAATCTGGCCTTCGAGCCAGTAATCAGCATGAGTTTCAAAATTCATTGATCCGTCATAAATAAAATTCCATTCATCATTCAACATGCAAGAACGCACCTGAAGCTCGTTATTATTGAATCCCATTGCCCACCAGATAAATGAATGGTCGATCGGTCCTACTTCAAGGGGATAGCGTCCGGTTGATACATCACGAAGTAGTTTCCATGTTTTGGAATTTTCGCCTGTAAGTATGTTTATTTCAGAAGTATAATCGTGAACGCAGCGTACGCTGTTGCCGTTACTAATGGATGTGTAGTTTCTACCTAATTCAGTATAAGCCGAACTCAAGAATCGTGCCCATGAACCTGATGAAGAATTTAATGATGAAGTCCAGAAATAAGCAGAATCGTTAATGTTTTGAAAAATGGATGCACTACTGCGATTTCCGCCCGGAAGTGCTGTAAACCCTGAGGAGTTTGTAGCACCGGTATTTGGTGTTAGCCAATGTTCAAACTTTGTTTCTTTAAGCGTACCTCCGGCATTAACTTCTCCGCCTAAATGTTCTGATAGTGTTGTGAATTCGTCATCAGAAGGAATATGCCATCCATCCGGACACAAGCCTTTTGTTCCGATGGTAGTATTGTATTGCATAATTTCATTCCATTGATACAATCCTCCGTATTCATCGGAATTTGAGAGATTGTTATTGTATGAATACTTTTCCGTTATTCCGTTATTGGTTTGCGGTTGGTTGCCATTGATCATGACTCCGACATTCAGGTTTTCAGCCATCCACGTTTGATATCCAATTCTTACAGTTGAATAATTATTGTTATCAGTATCAGTGCATTCTATAAAACTAAAGTTGATCGTTTTACTACTTGTTGGCACATCAGTAACAATGGTTCTGTAAATTCCTGATGTTGCTTCAAAAAGCAGCAAGTCTCCATAGGTATATTCCATTATAACTGATGATTGTATGCCTTTTTTGTATTCTGGTTCATGAAATGGATTGGATGATATAAATTCAATTCTGGGCATACTTCCAGTGAAACTTTGACTTATAAACTTTGAAGTATAATTATACTTACTGCCTGTAATTGATACAAAATACAAACCTGGCTTAAAACCTGACAAACCAAATAAATTTGTCCCTGAATTAATCAGCTTGCTAATCCTGGCAATCGATTTACCAGACATATCAATAATGTTAATTGAGGCATTACCCTGTTGGGATGCAACAAATGACAGCATGCATTTATCTGCCATAGGATTTGGATAAATGCTTACATTTTCTTCATTCCCTAACTGAGTTTTTATTCCAACAAATGGAACAAGGTGCAGGATGTCATTTCCATTCAGAGTTTCGGAAATTCCACTCGTTAGGTTATCAATTTTTATTGTGTTAACGTTTGTTGAAGCCCCTGATCCAGTAAAATTTATCAGGAAATCCTGAGCCTGGGTATTCAAAAACACAAAAAGTAAAATAAGTACAGAGATATTTTTTTTCATAAGATGAAGTTTAAGATTTTAATTTAGAATGCTTGATTTACAATGCGATGTTGGATTAAAATGGTTTATGGATCATTGTGTATTTATGTTTTTAATCAAACAATTAAAAAAAAGTGTTGTGGATGTATCAATTTGCACGTTTAAAAATTTGTAATGAAGTCTGATAAATTATTTATACCTGGGAATGTGCCTATCCATAAAATTCCTGGCTGTCTTATCCCAGTTTGTCAAAACT
>CAZBZA010000452.1:0-3216 GCA_964495865.1 uncultured Lentimicrobiaceae bacterium | reverse complement strand
CCATATCAGGCAATGAATCGAAAATGAGTTCCCAAACATTATTATCGGGATGAGCTAAAATGGAAGAAAAATCAATATCCTTTAAACTTTTGTTTGTAGGGAAATTGCTGTCAGGTTGATCAAACATAGCGGACAATTATTGAAAAAATCGCCTCCTGATAAAACAAGCAGGGCTTCGAACCGATGCAAAGATCGGAAATAAAATAAAAACGGCATAGTATTAACTGTTAATGGAATGTTATGTTCAATGAAAAAATAATCCCAGGCTCTAAATTTTATACAAAGCCAGCAGAAAACAATTTTATTTATGCTTTTGTACCTGATTGGCTGCAATCGCCTATTGCGCTGATTATGTAATTTTTACAATTATTGGTGTACCAAAACATAACGCTAAAACATCCACAGGCAACCTGCGGATTTACTGAACTCTGTTTTTTTTGTGAAAATGAAAGTTTGAGTAGGTGGTTCCTAATTACTGAGGGGTAATGTAAAAACAAATGTTGTTCCCTGTCCGGCTATACTTTCAGCCCATATACGGCCTCCATTTTTCTCAACCATTTCGTGACAAAGCACCAATCCGAGCCCGGTGCCAGGTTCGTTGGCTGTTCCGGCCTGAGAGTATTGCCCGTTAAGCTTGAATAACTTAGGAAGTATTTCCTCGGGGATTCCGATTCCGTTATCAGAAACACTTATTTCGAGCCATTGGCGGTTGTCCTGATCGGATTGATTCCTGTTATGGGTATACGTTTGCGGCACCCTGCTGCGCAATACAACTCGTCCGTTGGCGTTGGAAAACTTAATGGAGTTGGTAATAAGATTCTGAATTACCGAATGGATCATATTCCTGTCGGCTTCCACCATCAAATCCGGATTTACTTCATTAAAAAGTTTAATCTCTTTTCGGGTGGCATTATTATCGAGTATGGAAATAACTGAATTTATTTCGTCGCTGATATTAAAAACGGAAGGGGTAAATGGCATTTTCCCGCTTTGTATCCTCGACCATTCTAAAAGATTTTCGAGTAAGGCATAGGTGTGATAGGATGCAGTGCGTACATTCGACAAATATTCTTTGACCTGTGCATTGCTCAGTTCATCGAGGTCTTCGTACAATAAATCGATGAAACCAAGTAAACCCTGGAAAGGATTTTTTAAATCATGAGCCAGGATACTAAAGAATTTATCTTTGCTTTTATTCGACTCTGTAAGTTCGGCATTGGATTTCAACAGTTCGTGTTCCGCTTTTTTTGACTCGGTTAAATCACGACTAATAGCTATAACTACATCGCGGCCATAGTATTTACTTGCATTGAAAATTAATTCCGCTGGAAATATCTCTCCATTTTTACGAAGGCCCATCCATTCAAATTTCTGCGATTCACCTTTTACAGCTTTATCAAGCATCTGTAAAAAGCGTTCTCTTTCACTATCACCTTCAGCAGATACAATTAATGCATCCTGCCCTATTAATCCGGACAATTCATAGCCATAACATTTCGAAAACCCTTTATTTACATCCATGATAAGCGCATCAGGCGATATAACATAAACCGGGTCGGTAAAACAATCGATAAGCTCGCGAAATGCAGGTTCAGGACTGGTTTTGGATTGAGTATCTGAATTAGTATCTTTTTCGAGTAGTGAGCATATGGTTTTAATAAACTGATTATCAAGTGCTGACAGGGAGTAATTAACCGTAAAAACTACTGTAAATATGCCCTCTGTCTGATTGTCGTTTGCAACGGTAAAAGCCAGGATTGCTTTTACACCCAATTCTTCACGATATTGAGATTCGGACTCCAGAAATGTTGTTAACAGCGGTTTCCTTATCAGCGAAAGTTGTTCCTTATGATCGGTTAAGTAGTCGAAAAGTTGTTTGCTGCATAACTGCACAGGGATGCCTGAATTAAAAGGGGATTCCCATGAGGATACAAGATTCAGCCTGCCGTTATCAACCTGGTTATAGGCACATGCAATCGCACCGAGTGTTTCGCCAATCTGGGACAAAAGTGAGTGTATTTTATCAGCAGGTCTGCCCGTATGACTGATAATGCTTTCGAATAATCGCGAAAGGCGTATATCTTTTTTATGTATAAGTTCTATTCCCTGATCAGGAACTAGAGTTTCGCGAAATGTAACAAGGATGTATTTAGCTGAAAGATGATCGCCTGTAACAGGAGTAAATGTAAGGTCGGCAATAAATGTTTCTTTTAATCCTTTACGAACAGGAATTGTGGCCAATTTACGCTTAGGCAACTCATTTACAACATTTAACAGGATAAAATGGGCCTCATCAATATGGTCATAAGCAATAAATGATTGCAGGTTGCTTCCGATAACTTTTGCTTTTTCAGCAAGTCCGAAAAAAGTAAACACCTGCGCCGAACATTCCAATATACGACCGGTAGGATCGCAAACAAAAGCAGCATCAGAAAGAGCGTTCACCAATTGGTGAACCGAAATCTCCAATGCCGGGGTAAATTCTTTGTTATTGTAAAGTTCGTCCATGCTATGAGCTATATGAGTTCCCTAGTTATTTCCTTTTTCAGGAAAGAGTTGGGAACCTTAATACAACAACCTTGCCAAGCTTTCCACAATTATCGGTCACAATACTATATATTTGTTTAACAACTACTTACATTAAAATAATTTCATCAACATGATTACTGTTACCAACTCATGAACGAATAAGCCTAATCCCATATTGGGACGCATGGCCCAAATTATGCACATTAAACTTTTGTGTATGGAAGAATCCTGCTGACTCAAATTGCCATAATACATTTTTGCAGCTAAGCACACCTAATGCTTACCTCAATTATGAAAAATCCGACAATGATAAGGAATTGCAGCTCCTGAGATATCAACCGGTTTTTCGTAAGGTTTTTCTGCTTCCCACACACTAAAAGCACCTTGTAAATATAGGTGATATTTTAGTTTCAAAAAGATGATTTCAAAAAAATGTTTTCAACATATGAAATAGCCATGAGCAGAAAATTTGCTCACCAACCGGAATGATTATTCTCATGGCGAACCTTTAGCTCACGAACACCCGTAAAAATTAGAAAGATGTGAGTAATTCCATGCGACCCGTAAAAAATACCTGCGAAGCAAGCATTAATACCGCTGAAAATAAGCAATGAATTAATAAATAATAACGCATGAAAACTCAGTTTTGTTGAATATTTTCCTCTCCAAATACATAATAAACACTAA
>CAZBZA010000451.1:0-3222 GCA_964495865.1 uncultured Lentimicrobiaceae bacterium | reverse complement strand
GAAGCTCAGCGTTTGTTTAGGGAAAAGAAACACGGCATGGATATTTATGCCCTGGAGCTTATTCGCAGCCTGCAGCAAATTGACCACAAAAATGAATATGTGATTTTTGTGAAGCCTGATGTTGATGATGCCATACTAAAAGAAACACCTAATGTCAAAATTGTAAAACTGGATGGAGGTTTCTATCCGTTGTGGGAACAATTTGCCTTGCCAAAGGCTGCAAAGGATGCCGGCTGCCAAATATTGCATTGCACCAGCAATACCGCTCCTATCCGCTGCGAAATTCCCCTGGTGCTAACGCTTCATGATATCATTTACATGGAAAGCAGTTACACCCGTATTTTATCAGGGAGTGCTACGCCGTACCAAAAATTTGGTAACATCTACCGAAAACTTGTGGTGCCTCATTTGGTTCATAAAAGCCTGAAAAATATTACGGTTTCGCATTCGGAGAAAACCCGGATTGATAAACTCTTTGCATTGGAAAGCGGGCAACAGATGAACGTGGTTTATAATGGAGTTGGCAAACATTTCGAACCAATAACAGATGCAAAGCAATTGCAACAGGCCAAAGAAAAATATCACCTGCCTGATAATTTTTTCTTCTTCCTTGGAAACACTGATCCCAAGAAAAATGTGAAAGGAACGTTAAAAGCATTTTCGGCTTTTTTAAAACGAACCAGCCTCGATTATTACCTGGTTATAGCCGATTACGAGCAAGATAAACTCCAGAAATTTTGCGACGAAATTGGAGATAAATCACTGATAAACAGAATTATACTCACTGGCTATATCCCCAATGCCAGCTTACCGGCAATTTACAGCCAGTGTAAAGTTTTCCTGTACCCTTCGCTTCGCGAAAGCTTTGGCATTCCAATGCTGGAAGCCATGAAATGTGGTGTTCCTGTTCTAACTTCCAATACCGAGTCAATGCCCGAAATTGCCGGTAATGCAGCGTATCTGGTTAATCCTTTCAAACACGAAGAAATTACCGAAGGCATGATCAAAATGGTTAGTGATGAGCATTTAAGAAAGGACCTTATACAAAAAGGGTTTATGCGCCATTCAGAATTTTCGTGGGATAAAACAGCTCAAAAAGTACTTGAGCTTTACCGCAAATTGGGTGCTGATTGATAAAAATATCTGAATCGTCCAAAGCAAATACGCAAACTGTCGCTTATTAATGCGGATTATAAATCGCAATAAGCATTAAAATATAAAAACAAAGATTATGTTTCGCCCAATAGTACCATCAAATATACGCATCCATTGGCACGACTACCAAAATCCGGAAGATATTCCGGAGGAGATATTCGAACGGATAAGGAAGGGGTTTGCAGCTCAGCGAAAGGATAATCCACTGGTTTCGATAAATATTATTGCCTGGAACGAAGAAGCTAATATTCTCCGCAATCTGTCGTCATTAAGTGAAATAAAAAGTAAACACCCGATCGAATTTGTATATGTCGACAACAATTCGAGAGATAAAACCTCCGAAATCATACGCAGGTGCGGAATAACACCTGTTTTCGAAACCAAACAGGGTTATGGTTTTGCAAGGCAAACTGCTGTTGAAAATTCGCAGGGCAAATACATCCTGACCGGCGATGCCGATACCATTTATCCGCCTACCTGGGTTGATACCATGCTGAAGCCTTTACTGGCAGGGGAAAGCATAGCCTGCTCCGGCACCTATTCTTTCATTCCGCCAAAAGGTCAATGGCGGCTGCGCTATGCATTTTACGAATTTTTTCGCGACATCATCCATTATTTGCGCACTATTAACCGTCCTTACCTTGCCGTAGGTGGTGTAAACTTTTGTTTCCCACGCGAAGCTGCTTTAAAAATCGGCTTTATAAAAAACAACTCCCGCTCCGAGGACGGATCAATGGCGCTGGCCTTGCTTAAAATGGGAAAAATAAAAAGAGTTACTCAATTAAAAGCAGCTGCCTGGACTATCACCCGATCAGTTGAAAGAAGCGGCACCCTCTTAAACGCAGTAAAAACAAGAATAGTAAAGGAATTTAACCGGGTCAGCATCTATTTCTATAAACACGAGTAGATTAACAACAAAAAATTACCTAATAACTGGAAAAATCTCAAATCTATGAATACAACTTCTCCCATTGCAATTATAGTGGCGTGCGACAATCACTATGTCATACTATTGGCTGCACTTTTAAAATCCGTTGATCATCACCATAAATCTGGCGAAAATATCGAGGTTTTTATTGTGGACGACGGTATTACTTCGGGCAACCGCAAAAAACTGGCTTCGTCGCTGGTTTCGGACAAAATGCATTTGAACTGGATATCAATGGATGATGCTATTCCGGATGATATGCGGATTCCGTTCGACCGTACATCGTACCCGAAAAACATACACACAAGGATATTTATTCCACATTTTATACCCGAACGTTTCGAGAAAATTATTTACCTGGATGTGGATATGATTATGATGCGCGATGTATCCGAATTGTGGAATGTTGAATTAGGCGATCATATGCTGGCGGCTGTTATGGATCCCCGTTTAAAAGTATTCAGTAATTCGTGGGGAGGTATTTTAAATTACAAAGAGCTGGGCTTTGATCCTGAAACCAAATATTTTAATACCGGAATTCTTATCATTAATATTAAAAAATGGAGAGAAGAGAACAGTGCCGTTACAGTAGTAAAATGTATTTCGGATAACGAAAAATTTGCCAATTATCCTGACCAATACGGGTTAAACATCGTGATGGCTAACCGCTGGCTGGAACTTGATCCACGTTGGAATGCATTTGCTTCGGACGAATGTGCCGATCCGTTCAATATTCATTTTATTGGCCGCAAACCAATGTATAAAACCTACGATAACCGGGAGGAATTCCGTAAAATATTTTTCGAACACCTTAACCGCACCAAATGGAAAAATCTCAGGCCTATTGGTGAATCAAAAAGATACATCAAGAAACTGAGCAATGTTATAAAAAAGATACCTGAATTTTTCCTCCGATAATCCCTTTTTTAACAAACTGATCGAATGAAGAAAGCTATTACATATATGCAATACCTTGCCGAATACCTCAGGCATGGCGATCTCATGTCTGTTATTTCGTCGGCTAAGTACTTGATAAACAAAACATCACATACTAAGAACAGAATTATCCGTACATCAATCGGTACTTTTTATTGCCGTAAAAACACAAATGATTTTCAGTTTGCCAACTACCATTACGA
>CAZBZA010000450.1:0-3227 GCA_964495865.1 uncultured Lentimicrobiaceae bacterium | reverse complement strand
TCCTCAGGCAATAAAAAAGGGAGCCTAAGCCCCCTCTTTTGTTTATTTATGCTACATGGAAGTGCTTATTGCAGAGCTCCCATTTTCTGGTTCAGGAAATCGTCAACACGCTTCGAAACATCTTTCTGATCGTATTGATCAGCAATTTGTTTCAGCGTATTGAAGAAACTGAATGATTCATTCAGATCCTCATCAAAATTACCGCGGAACTCAGGATTGAGCGACAGTATATAATCCGTATTCTGTGCATAAATCTGCATCAGCCTGTCGGCTAGCTTGGTGCCTTTTTCAAAAGCGCCAGCTTTATAATACACGTCTACAAACTGAATCATATAATAATCGAAACTGATTTTGTTATCAGGGAAAATCTGCTGAACATAATCACAAACTTTTACAGCCGAATCATTTTTCCCTTCAGTCGTTAATTTGCGGGCGAGGCGGGCAAAATTCTGCTTTGGTATCATTGTATTGCGATAGCTTTCGCGATCAACATAAACGCCAGGAGCACTCAGGTTGCCCCATTTGCATTTGTTCATGAAAATATCGTACGAAGCTTCGGCATTCACACTTCCGACACCTTTAATATAGTCGCGCTCGTCAGGTTTTACAGGCATAAACCGGTACACAAAACCTTCCTGGTAACAGTATTTATCCACATCCACAGCATCACTTATACTCGAAGGGCTTGCGAAATAAATCGGCCGTTTAAACTGGTTTTTCGCAAGAAAATCAAGAAGCATCAAATCATTTTTATATAAATAGTTCGATTTGATATCCCATTCAACGCTGCCAACCACTCTGTCGGCAAGATTAGCCGGAACTATACCATCCCTGACCATAGCAGCCGAATCAACCGTAATTTTAACCTTCTTGGTAGGATAGATGGCTATTGACCTCGATCCCGACTGGAAACGCGAAGCCGGATCATCACTGGCAATCAGATCAATAAGATCCTGAAGTTCGACCCTTTCCTGCAACTGTCCGGAATAAGCTGAAACTTCATTTATACCTTTATTATACTGATCGTATGAGAGCGTGAATGGCAATGCTTCGGAATCGTAAATTTTTCGCATAAGCTGATGCACATACCAGTCGCCCGACGAAAGCATAAAGTTCACAACCCTTACATCGGTGCGTATTCCTTCCACTTCCTGGGCGTACCAGAGAGGGAAGGTATCGTTGTCGCCGTTGGTGATAAGAATGGCATTGGGCGCACACGAATTGAGGTAGTTTACAGCAAAATCGCGGGCTGCAAATTTGTTGGAGCGGTCATGATCATCCCAGCCTTCTTTAGCCATAAGTCCGGGAACCAGCACAAGGCACACGGCAGTAATAGGTATGGCAATGTATTTTTCATTTACTTTTTTCAGATAATCCCATAACGCCAGCACTCCGAATCCTATCCAGATGGCAAACGGATAGAAGGAGCCGGCAAAGGCATAATCGCGTTCGCGCGGCTGTTGCGGCGTTATATTCAGGTACATAACAATGGCCAGACCAGTCATGAAAAAGAGAAGCAGTACCACCAGGAAACCATCGCTATGCTTACGCAGATGGTAAAACAAACCTACCAGTCCGAGGATAAGCGGAAGGAAATAGAATTTGTTGTTGGCAGGGTTTTTCATACTGTCGGGCAGGTTGCTCTGGTCGCCCAAACGAGGGTTATCGATTGCAGGAATTCCGCTTACCCAGTTTCCATATCGGATGCCGCCATGGCCTTCAATATCATTCTGCCTTCCGACAAAATTCCAGAAAAAATAGCGCAGGTACATATGACCCACCTGGTAGCTGAAAAAGAACCTTACGTTTTCGACAAAAGTTGGCTTGTATAAAGTTTCCGATTTGCCTTCGTCATTCACCACATCGATAGGGGTGCCTTTAATTTTGCCCCACGATTTGTAAGCCTGAATATGGCTTGGTTTCTGATTACTCCACATCCGCGGGAAAATAGTGCTGAATTTAGGATCATAATTAGGAATGGTGTTTTTCCTGTTGTCCGTCATCACATATTTGCCTTTTTTGGTATCCTTCACATAAAAAGGAGTGCCATCGGTATAGGGTTTGTTTTTGTCGAGAGGCGCATTGTAATACTGCCCGTAGCCTATTGGCCAGGTACCGTATTGCTCACGGTTGAGATACGATAGTAAACTTACGGCATCGCTCGGATCATTTTCGTTGATAGGAGTGTTGGTATTGGCACGTATTACCAGCATGAAGAAGGATGAATATCCCATCAGTAAAAATGCTATCGAAAGGAAAACCGTATTGGCTGCCGAACGAACCTGGCCGCGATCGAAGCGACCCGGAGCGCTTTTGTACCAGTAATAGACACCGGCTACAAACAGCAATCCTAAAAATGTTGTCCACGAAAAAACCGACAGTAAGAGAAGCAGTACACCCCCAATTATATATTCCGGTGTTGTATGTTTCTCCTGGTAAGTGAAGCGTATACTCCAAACCAGGGCGCCGATTAGCACAAGGAAATAAAATAATGTTCCTGAATTAAACGGAAGTCCGAAGCTGTTGATAAACAAAATCTCGTATTTCCCTGCCAGGCTAACCGAGTAAGGAATAACCAGGTACATGATAAATGCAAGGATGAAAAACGATATTCCCAAAGCGGTAACAACACCTTTCCATGTGGTTTTGTATTTCCTGAAATAGAAAACCAGTGCAATTGCCGGTATGGCAAGCAGGTTCAGGAGATGGACACCGATGGAAAGACCCATAAGGTAAGCAATGAGAATGATCCAGCGTTGCGAATGAGGTTGATCCGCTGCCTGGTCCCATTTTAAAATGGCCCAGAAAACGATAGCCGTAAAGAATGACGACATAGCATAAACCTCGCCTTCAGCAGCCGAAAACCAGAAAGAATCGCTGAATGTATAAGCCAAAGCACCTACCAAACCGCTTCCTAGGATTGCAAACATGCGACCTGTCGAAATTTCTTCGTCTTTGGTGAATTTGAGCCCCAGCATGGTAATACTCCAGAAAAGGAATAAGATAGTTGCCGAACTGCTGATGGCTGACATATAATTGATCATCAGCGCAACTTTGCTTACATCGCCAAACGCAAATAAGCTAAAAAAACGCCCCAGTAATTGGAATAAAGGCGCTCCGGGCGGGTGGCCAACCTGCAGTTTAAAGGCGGTTGAAATGTATTCGCCGCAATCCCACCAGCTGGCGGTAGGTTCAACGGTTGACAGGTAAACCCACGACGAGAGTGC
>CAZBZA010000449.1:0-3235 GCA_964495865.1 uncultured Lentimicrobiaceae bacterium | reverse complement strand
CTGGCTCAGGAAACCGGAACCGATAAAGTGCTTTTCAAACTTCCCAATGTTACAGTTACGGATATGAAAGGTGCTAAAATCAATACCGATAAAATGTATAATGAAGGCAAGCCAATGATTATCAGTTTCTGGGCAACCTGGTGCAAGCCTTGCATCAAGGAACTTACCACCATTGCCGATGTGTACGAAGAATGGCAGGAAGAAACCGGGGTAAAGCTTTATGCTGTTTCCATCGATGATTCACGTTCGACAGCACAGGTAAAAACACTTGTTAACGGCAAAAGCTGGGAGTATGAAATATTGCTCGATCAGAACGGTGATTTTAAACGTGCCATGAACGTAAATGCGGTTCCTCATACGTTTGTTGTAAACGGCAAGGGCGAAATAGTATGGCAGCACACCAGTTTCAGCGAAGGCGCCGAACTCGACCTTATCAATGTTGTTCGCAAACTTAATGCCGGCGAGCCTATTTCGCACTAAGCTTGGGCTTGCCTGATCATGCTAAATGGCAGCAGTTGAAACCAAATACAATTTCCCTCCGGATAAAGCGTGTAATCAATGTATTGCATTTTTATCCGGAGGTTTTATTTTCAAAAGAAATATGTAGATTTGCCAATCGTTTTGCTCACCTACAAATCAAAACCCTGACATTTTGAAAACACAATTTTTTACTTACACAACAGTACTGGTTGTGATTGCATTCTTTGTTCCAAACATGCTTTTGGCACAAAATAATTCACTGGGAAGCCAGGTAAATGGCAATTTCCAGATGGATGCCCAATATTACAACGTCGATTCAGCTATTGGCGCTAATGGAGTACCCGAAAAAATGCTGATGAACAGCTGGACCAACATTACCTACACAGCGGGTAATTTCAATGCTGGCCTGCGATACGAAACATATTTAAATCCTATCAACGGATACGACCCACGTTACCAGGGAACCGGTATTCCGTATTGGTTTGTCGATTATAAAACCGGTCAGTTTCAGGTAACAGCCGGCCATATTTACGAGCAATTCGGTAACGGTACTATTTTCCGTACTTACGAGGAACATAACCTGGGTTATGATAATTCGCTGAATGGCATCAGGGTAAAATTCAATCCGGTAAAAGGAGTTGAATTGAAAGGGATTTACGGAACACAGCGTTATTTCTGGGATAAAGGCCCCGGTATTGTGCGCGGAGCTGATGCCGAGTTTAATATTAACGACCTTGTTGCATCCATGGAAAACAGCAAACTCCACTTACAAATAGGCGGAAGTTTTGTTAGCAAATACCAGGCCGACGAAGAAATTTACAACGGAAATCAGGAAAAACTTATTCTTCCACTCAACGTCGCAGCAGGATCAGGAAGGATCAATATTGGCTACGGAAATTTCGGACTTAATGCCGAATACGCTCAAAAAATGAACGATCCCAATGCTATGAATAACTTTATTTATAAAAAAGGCGAATCGTTGCTGCTCACCGCATCCTACAACCAGAAAGGCCTTGGTATTATTGTTCAGGCCAAGCGGCTGGATAATATGAGCTACAAATCGAAACGCACCGAAAATGGCAGCGTGCTGGATATTAATTATCTGCCTGCCATCACAAAGCAGCACACCTATACACTCGCCGCAGTTTACCCATACGCTACGCAGCCTAATAACGAAATGGGCCTGGAAGCGCAGGTTAATTACAAAATCAAAAAGAACTCTTTCCTTGGCGGGAAATACGGTACAGATATCAGCATTAACTTTTCAGGGATCAATTCGATTGTAAAGGACAAGGTTAATGATTCAACATTGTTGGATGAGTCGGGCACACTGGGATATACATCGCCGTTTTTTAAGATTGGAGATGTTAAATACTTCCGCGATTTCAATATCGAGATCGGACACAAATTCAGCCAAAGCTTCAAACTGTTGTTCACTTACGTTTATGAAGATTATAACATTGATGTTATTGAAGGACATACCGGCGATCCAATCGTTCATGCCGATATTTTTGTTGCTGATATGACGTATAAAATTACTCCGACTAAAGCTATACGCCTCGAAACCCAGGCTTTAATTACTAAAGAAGATGAAGGTGACTGGTTTATGGGATTGCTCGAATACACGGTTGCTCCCAAATGGTTTGTAAGTGTAGCCGATCAGTGGAATTATGGCAACGAAGATACCGAAAGGCGTTTTCATTACCCATTGGTAGCCGTAGCTTATAACAACGATGCCAACCGGATACAGCTATCGTATGGCAAACAGCGCGAAGGAATTGTTTGTGTCGGAGGCGTTTGCCGCAGTGTTCCGGCTTCCAATGGCTTCACACTTTCGATTACAACAAGTTTTTAAAAAAGTAACATCATGACAGGAATTAATTATCTGAAATCAGCCATACTAGCAGTAAGTGTCTCATTTGTAATTGCTTCGTGCGATAAAATTGATGAGCCTTATGTAATCCATAACAAACCAATCGACACATCAGCATGTCCGGTTCCTGAGTTTCCGGCTGTTACGGCGCATTACAAACGGGCATTTCTCGAGGATTACACCGGCCGTAAGTGTGTGAATTGCCCCGGAGCAGCCATTACAGCCCGTGATTTGAAAGAAAAATACCAGGATTCGCTGGTGGTGATGGCGGTTCATGCCGGATATTTTGCCGAAGTAAAAGCCTCCGAAGCAGGAACCATCTGGGGATACGAATTCCGTACCGAAGCCGGAACAGAATGGGATAATTTCTTTAAAGTAGGTGCCTTAGGAAATCCTAACGGTATGGTAAGCCGAAAAGGATACCCGGCAAGTCAGCAGGTTTTGCCTCCGGGAGCCTGGGCCAATGCGGTTAAAAATACAATAGCCGAAGCGCCGTTGATGGATCTGCAATTGATTACCGAATACAATGCTGCCGAAGATAAACTGTGTATTCATGCTAAAACCAGTTTTCTGCAACCCATCTCCGGTCGTTCGCTCAACCTGATACTCCTTATTATTGAGGACGATATTGTGCAGGCGCAGAAAAACAATAACCCAGCCATAGGCCCAACACCCGATATACTTGATTACAACCATATGCATGTAATGCGTGGCGCTGTAAACGGCACCTGGGGAGCGCCTGTACTGCTGAAAGAAAACACCTCATCGGACCCGGTTGTAAAATCATATCCGATGAAATTCGAAGGATTTAATGTTAACACCATGGTTCCCGAAAACTGCCATGTAATTGCATTTGTTTACGATGTTGAAACGAAGGAAGTA
>CAZBZA010000448.1:0-3239 GCA_964495865.1 uncultured Lentimicrobiaceae bacterium | reverse complement strand
GTAACAGTTGTTATCACAGAGAAACACCCTGCTGCACATTTCGAAACATTCGACTTTATTCCACCTGTTGAAAAAACTCCGCTTCCTTCGAAACTTACTCAGCAGCAACGCGACCACAATACGTTCAGGCTGCACCAGGAAGATTCGATACGTACTATTTATATGTCGACATTTAAAGATTCGACCTGGATCATAACCTTTGCAGCACAACAGGGAATAAGTGCCGAAAGACTTTTACCCATTTTCAGTAAAACATACGGTAACTGGAAAGAAATTGCTGATTTTATCACCCAGGCATCTCCATCACAAAAAGAATGGGCCGTTTACCTGCTCGAATCCATTTCGGAAAAAGATATCCGCGATACCAAAGCCAACATTCTTAACGATCACCTTTCAAACTCATTTAACTACGATAATCCACTGGCAAGCAACGACAAGGAGTTTTTTGCCCGGTACGTGATGAGCGGACGTATTTCGAATGAAATGATGCTGCCCTGGCGTGCATTCCTGCAAAAACAATTTGGTTATGAATTTCTGATGCAGTTTAAATCAGATGCAAATACCATGGTTAAATGGGTAAAAGAACACATCAAAATAGATAATATTGCTAATCTGCATTCGCGCGCACCGCTTTCGCCGCGGGGTGTTTTCGAATTGAAAATAGCTGATAAACGATCGCGCGATATCTTTTTTGTAGCTGCCTGCCGCAGTCTTGGACAAGCAGCGCGAATCAACCCGGCCACTGCAATTCCTCAATATTTTGATGGCAGCGAATGGCAAAATGTTGCCTTCGAACCCGTAACTGAAAATATTACCGAAAAAGGAAGCATTAGTTTTGTTAATCCTGACAAAAATTTTGATCCAAAATATGCCATCAACTTTACCATTGCCAGATACAATGGCGGCGTTTACCGTACGCTTGAATTCGATTATGGCATGAAAATCAGCCAGTTTGAAGCCAAAACCGAAGTGGAAGCAGGCAGTTATTTGTTGGTAACCGGCAACCGACAGGCAGACGGAAGTGTGCTTTCTTCAGTTACCTTTTTTGAAGTTCCGGCTAACAGCACAACAGATGTTAAAGTGGAAATCAGGCAGGATTTTACCGCATCTGAGCCTTGGGCAAACATCAAACCTGAGGCATACAGATTTAACCGTTATCCGAACAATGAAGTCGTGCAGCTTAAGAATCTTTGTTCTGAAAAAGGCGCCATCCTTATCTGGATTGATCCTGACAAAGAACCTTCGAAACATGTAATGGCTGATATTCCGGCTGTAAAAGAGATAATTGAAAAGTGGGGAGGCGGATTAGTATTTCTGTTTGGAAAAGATAAAGTGAGTGCGTCGTTTAAACCTTCAAATTTCCCCAACCTGCCGGCTCAGAGCATGTTTGCATATGATAAAGGAGTTAAAATGCTGACCGAAATAGAACATCTGCGCAAACGGAAAAGCGGAGACAACCTTCCTGTTATCGTAATTACCGATAAAAACGGCAACCTGGTTTATTATTCCGAAGGGTATAAAATTGGCATTGGCGAACAGATTGCCAAAGCAATAGCTCCACTAAGGTAAGTTTTTAGCATAAAAGCACATTCGTTTGCAGCTACATTGCTATATTTGCCTTACCATAAAATTTAATCCGATGAGTCCTATTTTTCTCCGGTTTCCCCCGAAAGGGATTGCCTTTGCATGCTTACTTACTTTTTTATCCTTAAATATTTCGGCAAAAGAGGTAATTGTCACTTCTCCTGATGGAAAAGCAGTAATTAAACTGAATTATTCAAAAAGTCTGATACTCTCAGTTGACTATAATAACCAGCAGGTTATGGCGCCTTCAGCGGTTTCAATGAACATAGCTGAATATCCTGATGCTTTCCGGAACCCTACCCGATCGAAAGTGATCACCCGCAAAGTGAACTCAGAAATTATTCCGGTTGTAGCCGAAAAACGCAGCCGCATTCCTGATGTTTACAACGAAGCAGATATCTGGTTCAAAGGCAATTTTGGCATAAGGTTACGGGCTTATAATGATGGAGTTGCATGGCGGTTTCTAACCCGCTTCAAAGACTCAATTACAGTAGTAAATGAATTTGTTACCCTCAATATGGCTGCCGCTGATTCAGTTTATTATGGCGACGAAGATAATTTTATTTCGCATTCCGAACGGTTTTATACATGCCGGGCTGCAGGTTCGGTAAAAGGAAACCAAATGGGTATTTTACCTGCTGTCTTTCGCAAATCCAGTGGCATAATTGCAGCATTTACTGAGAGTGATCTGCTCGATTACCCTGGTTTATACCTTTTAGGAAGTGATAAAGCTGACGGCTCATTTACAGGCACTTTCGCAA
Organism: uncultured Lentimicrobiaceae bacterium; assembly: GCA_964495865.1. Taxonomy (GTDB): domain Bacteria; phylum Bacteroidota; class Bacteroidia; order Bacteroidales; family UBA4417; genus UBA4417. Next base: position 894 of record CAZBZA010000448.1, on the reverse strand, counting down.
ATGTAGTTGAACAGATGAAACCAACCGGCGATCGTGATTATGGTATCATCAGCCGGAAAGATTATATTGCCCGTACTAATGGGAAACGCGAATTTCCATGGCGCGTTTTTGGTCTGGCCGAAAATGAAGCCCGCCTGATCGAAAATGACATAACCTACAGGCTTGGAAGCCCTTGCAAACTCACAGAAACATCATGGATAAAACCTGGCAAAGTTGCCTGGGACTGGTGGAACAACTGGAATATTGCCGGCGTACCTTTCAAAGCTGGAGTTAACACTGATACCTACAAATATTATATCGATTTCGCGTCGGCCAATAAACTGGAATATGTAATATTTGACGAAGGCTGGTCGAAGCCAGAGGACCTCGAAAAAATAAATCCGGATATGGATATGGATGCTTTGTTTGCTTATGCTAAAGAGAAAAATGTAGGTATTATTCTCTGGGTTACCGGTAGGGCTTTGGAAGAAAAATTCGAATCTTCATTCGAAAGATTTAAAAAGTGGGGATGTGTAGGAGTAAAAGTGGATTTTCTTTGCCGTGACGATCAGGACATGGTAAATTTTTATGAAAAAGTCGCCATAACAGCTGCACGCTATCATATGCTTGTCGATTATCACGGATCGTATAAACCAACCGGTTTCAGCCGCACTTATCCTCATGCACTTACCCGCGAAGGCGTTAAAGGCCTCGAAAACACAAAATGGTCGAAGCAAATAACACCTGCGCACGATTGTACCTTACCGTTTACACGGATGTTTGCCGGCACCATGGATTATACTCCCGGCGCCATGATAAATGCCAACGAGAAATCATTTGCCATAAACTGGGATATGCCTATGAGCATGGGAACCCGCTGCCACGAACTGGCGAAATACATCATTTTTGAAAGCC
>CAZBZA010000447.1:0-3243 GCA_964495865.1 uncultured Lentimicrobiaceae bacterium | reverse complement strand
ATAATAACCAATTTACGCACCTGAGAATAATCACCTGCTTTAAGTGTGCAATAATAAATTCCGGTTTTTAAAAGAGCGGTTTCAAGGTTTAATTCATAATCACCAGGTCCAAAATCGTTCTCTTGCGTTTTATACTGACTAATACCAATGGAGTTTACCACCTCGAAAGAAACAGGGATTTTTCCTGAATTTGAAAAAGGAATCGTGTACGAGAATTTGGTTGAAGTATTAGCCGGATTGGGGGAAACAGTAAAAACGACAGGATTTTGCATGGGCTTACTTAACCCGGTATTGATAGAATTAAAATTCCAAACCTCCGACCAAGGTCCTGTGTCTACATTCAGGATAGTGCGCACACGCCAGTAATAATTTTTTTGGGTAGAGATCAGTCCGGCGGGCAGTTGAGTTGTTAAACCTGTAGTGGTTTCATCAAACAGAATTAAACCAAAAAGTGAATCTTCTGAAAGCTGAATCCTGAAATAGGCTTCTGCAAAACCACTGTTCCATTGCAATGCAGGCGTTAGTGTGCTTACGGTTGACTGATTGGCAGGCTGCTCCAGAACAGGGGCCGTTGTTTCAGACAAGTATAGATTTAATACTTCCTCATCATTCATTGCGATATTTAATATTCTCAAATCATCAATTGTGCCCATAAGGCTTTGCGTAGCTTGCATAAATTCCCCAATTTTCCACTTGGAAAAAGTAAGTGTATACGGGGTAGTTGATATAATTGCACTTGAGTCTAACTTACCGTTGATATAAATATGCTGAAGGTTTGTAGATTCCCCTTCATATACACCTGTTACGAAATGCCATGTATTATCTCCAATTGGAACACTACCTATCAATGTTCCGTATCCATATCCGTTGCCAACACCAATAAAATTTCCCTGGTTCAAATAAAGATGATAATTTGTAGGAGCAACTTCAGCCGTGCCATAATGGAAAATATTCTTGTCGCCACTTCCCCAAGGTTCCTCGCTTTTTATCCAGCAGGAAATTGTTCTTGGCTGGCTGCCTAATGGCAGGTTGTTTCCCGCATGTATTCCTTCAATATACGTGTTTCCGCCATCGAAATAGTATGCTTTATCAGCAGTTCCATACCGGTCAGTAGTTAGTACGACACCATTTACAACACCATGGTTAAAATTACCGGAAACATCGTTGGCATTACCGGTAAAGGGATAAAATGCCACCTGCCCTGTTTGAGATGAATAATATTCGGTGAGAATTTCGGATGCGGAAAGAGGCCGGCTGAATATTTTTACTTCATCAACGGCACCCGACATATTTGCAGGTTGGCAGTTGTTTTGGTATGCTTCACCAATTGAGATTGGGTAGCTGCTGAAGTTATTGTAAATAACATTTCCACTCCCGTTGATTTCTCCGTTTACATAAATTTTTGCAACACTTGTGCCAGCATCATAACTTGCTGTAATCATATACCATTGATTTTCAACAAAAGTATAATTGGTACTTACAGTTGACCAGTCTGAGTTAGCCAGCCACAATTGCATTTGTCCGTCATAGTCTATTCCCAAAACAAAACCGTTAACGAACCCGCAAACGTGTTTTCCTACAACCACTGAATACGTATTTTTATATTTCACCCATGCGCTGAGTGTAAAACCGTCCTCAAAATTTAAATCTGAACTATTTGTAAGCGAAATATTACTAGACTGATCTGGAAATGTAAATGCCTTGCTTTCATTCATAAATCGATCAGGTGTCATTGTTGCATTTCCATTTATACTTCCATCGTGCCCGTTGCCACTTTCATCAATTGCATTGCCATTAAATGGGAAAAAAGCAACCATATCGCTAACACTTGCGATGTATTGGTTATGTATTTCCGTTTCTGAAAGTGCCCGGTTAAATACTTTTATTTCATCAACCTTCCCCTCAAAACCTCCGTTACAACCATTATATCCACCTAATGCCCAATTGGCTGTATTGAAAGTATTGTAATTAAAAGGCATAGAATTCTTTAAAACTCCATCCACATAAATAGATTGAGTAACTCCATCATAAACAGCAACAACCTGATGCCAGCTATTATCCGTGTAGTTAGCGGGAGTGCTTACAACATTATATGCACCTGAACCAGCCAACCAGAAAGTCAGCTTAGCATTATACATCATAAGGATGTATCCGCTTTGTTCACCACAAATATGTTTGGAAAAAATCGGGTAATTGACTCCTATTGATCCATCATTTGCAAATTTTATCCAGGTACTAATCGAGAATCCTCCGGTAGCGAAATTCAAATCAGAGGTGCCGCTAACTTCTATCCTGTCGGATGAAAAACCATTGTAAAGAAAACTGTAAGCTTTTCCTGATTGATTAAATCTATCGGTGGTTAATATGGCCCCGGTAACGCTTCCATCATGTCCATTCCCGCTTTCATCATTTGCATTTCCGTTAAAAGGATAAAACGCAACAAGGCTGTCGTCATTGTTGAGCGGTCTCACAGGGGAATTGCTTAAGTTGCCGTAAGTCATTATTACGGTTAACAGCAAAACAAGAATCAGATAGGTCTTTTTCATGAGATGAGATGATTAGGAGTTTGTATTGTTTGGGTTATTTTTTGCTTTAAATAACTACAGATTTCCAGTTTATAAATGCCGAAATTCTACTCTCCAGTCATGCTATTTTCCTCTATTTCATTGGCTTTTGTCTGATCAGCATTTAGCAGGAAGATTTCCTTATATACAGATAATGTAAATATACGCAGATATTTTAGAAAATGATCATTTCGCGGATAATTTTTTATGATTGCATCTTTACAATATGAAATTACACTTATGGGTCATACAATAGGGCTTTTGTAAAAACATATTTGCAACCAACTACTTCTCAAACCTGCCTGTGCCTGAACAAAACAATGACAAAACGCTACAGTATAGCTCTCTTGCTCATTAATTTAAGATATTTCTGGTAGCAAAAGCTATGAATTAGTGAAAGCTTGTATATAGGATTGTACACAAAGGTTCTGATTTTTCCTGCTTTTCATTCTTATATAATAACCCGTTAGCAAGTACCGTTTTGTTTACGGATACCTGCTTTGGATACTGATTTTTATATGCTGGTAATCAGGGAGCAGAAGAATTAATACATACTGCTCAGCTTTCTGAAGAACTGAAAGCTGAATGTAATGTCAATGAATAATAACCAATTTACGCACCTGAGAATAATCACCTGCTTTCAGCCTGCAGTAATAGATTCCGCTTTGCAGCTCATTGG
>CAZBZA010000446.1:0-3244 GCA_964495865.1 uncultured Lentimicrobiaceae bacterium | reverse complement strand
GCACGTTCGCGCCAAACGCGAAATATGGATTTATCTTCAGTAAATTCAGGATTATCAATGGTTTCTTTCCAGACATCAGGGCCTATAACAATATAGTTATTACCGTATTCCTGCTGAATTACGGGAGCCTTTGTGGCTACCACCGTATGTATTCCGCCAACTTTATTGCAAACTTCCCAACTTACTTCGAATAAGTAATCGGGCTTTATAGCTTTCTTTTCACTCATATAACTATTTCAGATTCAAACAAATCAGTGCATGTGATTATGAGACAGTGCACTAAAATCAAACCTCTGACTGGAAGAAACCAGAATCAGAGGTTTGCAAAAGTAACAATTTTAAAATTAACAGAATTTGAAGTTATTCACAACACATTCAATATTGTGAATAACTAATCCTTTTTCCTTACTTCTTTTTTGCTACAGAAGTTGCACTCCTGGCAGGTTTAGCTAAATCGGCCACTTTGGATTTGCTGGCCTTTTTAACACCATTTTTTTCAATATTTTCAGTGATTTTCTTACTTACGGCCGGTGTTTGGGTTTTAACTCTACCTGTTTTAAACGATGTATTTTCGGCATATTCGTTTACACGGATCAGGAAATCGGAAAGCACGTTCATATAATTAAGGAACGCCTCGTAAGGTGTTCCGTAAGGATTAAAATAATGATGAACAACTCCATCGCTGAACCATTTGGTACACATATAGTAAAAATGATCGCTTGCCTGCAGGTAGTTCCAGTCGCGGTGCAAGTCAACATCCTTACAGGTTGCCATTATTTCCGAAACTTTGTACAAGCTCGAAAAAGCCTCACTTTGCAAATCGTTGCCTAACCAGGCGGTAACATCGCGTTCCTCATCGGCCCATGAAATAGCGTGAGGACAATCAATACCTGCAACAGGTTGCATATCTTCAGCAATTTCACTTGGTGTACGGAACGACCATTTACCCGATTTGATGAGCATTTCGGGAAATGCCCTTAAAAACCCAAATATCCCGGTTGATGCCTTCTGGTGTTCGCCAAAAGTTTCGTAATCCATGAAAAGGTTTACCAGTTCCTGTTTTGGATCAACATTATGCAGCCATGTTACATATTTTTCGGCTGTAAGAGGCCACTCGCTCCATTCCTGCTGCGAAAACCGGAAAGTAATATCATCGCTTAACTGATAATTTCTTAAAAGCAGTTTTAATCGTTGATGCGGGGCACTGCAATAGAGGAAATTAGGACTTTTCCATCCGAGTAATTGTTTAGCGCCTTCGGTAAGCATGGTTTTGTAACCCATTTCGAGCACCTGCCCTGCAATACTGTTTGAATAAACAAGTTCCGTATTACGGAAAGCAGTAGGCGTTACACCGAATATTTTTTTTATGGCTGCAGCATGTTCTTCAACCTGCCTTTTAAATTCCGAAGGATCGTTTAAGCCAGCCAGTGAATGCGAATAAGTTTCGGCTAAAAATTCAACGTTTCCGGTTTTAGCCAGCCGTTTGAAACTTTCGAGCACTTCGGGGGCATATTTGGTAAACTGCTCTATTGCTGATCCGCTAATGCTGAAAGTAATTTTAAAAGCGGAGCCATATTCATTGATCAAACCAAGCAAAACTTCGTTAGCCGGGAGATAACAATCGGCAGCAATTCGCCTTACAATACGCTTATTCTGATAATCGTCGTAGTAATAATGATCGGATCCGATATCGAAAAACCGATAGGTCCGCAAGCGAAATGGCTGGTGCACCTGAAAATAAAGACAAACTGACCTCATATATCTTCTTTTTTAACTAGGGTTAATAAGTATTGGTTACTTTAAATTAAAGCACCGATTCGTATACATCGGCAACTTTACGGGCGGCTGATTCCCATTTGAGGTTATTAACCTCTTCGGAGCCAAGGGTAATAAACATATCGTTGATCGATTTGTAATGCAAAAGGCCGTATATGGCATCAGCCATGGCGTCAACATCCCAGAAATCGACTTTCATTACATGATTAAGAACTTCGGCAACACCCGATTGTTTTGAAATAACAACAGGAACGTTGGAGCGCATAGCTTCAAGCGGCGAAATACCAAAGGGTTCGGATACTGATGGCATAACATAAACGTCGCTCATTGCAAACATACGGTCAACATTTTCACCCTTCAGGAAACCGGTAAAATGAAAATGCGACGAAATTTTAAGCTTTGCCACACGCTTTATCATTTTTTCCATCAGGTCGCCGGTGCCGGCCATAACGAACCGTACGTTTTTATCCCTTTCGAGCACTTTACAGGCTGCTTCGATAAAATACTCAGGTCCTTTCTGAAACGTAATCCTGCCAAGGAAAGTCACTATTTTCTCTCGAACATGTTTCTCGGCATCAAGCAATTCAGCTTTATCAGGTGGTTCAACAGCATTATGAACGGTAATAACCTTATCAGGATCAATATGATACCTGTCGATGACAATATTTCGGGTAAGATTGCTTACGGTTATAACGCGGTCGGCTTCAGCCATGCCTTTACGCTCAATTTCGTAAACATTTTCATTGTAATTTTCGCCGGAGCGGTCGAATTCAGTAGCATGCATATGCACAACCAGCGGTTTTCCCGAAATCTTTTTCGCAGCTACGCCAGCCGAATAAGTGAGCCAGTCGTGGGCATGAATAACATCAAACTCGCTGTTAGCAGCTATTGATGCTCCAACCAGGGCGTAACGGGCAACTTCCTCCATCAAGTCGTGTCCATATTTACCCGAGAACTGAAATCGCTCGGAGAAAACCCTGCTGGATTCCTCCACTTTTACATTCGTATTCTCGCTCACCATTTGTTGAAAATCTTCAGGACCAACATAAGGAATGAGGTTTGAACCAATCTCCATATAAGTGATCTGGTTCCAGTATTCGCGGAATACAGGATCGTTAATCATAACAGTAACATCGCTGGCATTCACCAGTCGCACTGCCTCCTCACTCTCATCTCCGTATGCCTTTGGTACTACAAACTGTACCTCAACCCCATGTTTCAGCAATCCTTTGGTAAGTCCAAAACAGGCTGTACCAAGGCCACCGGTAATATGGGGTGGAAACTCCCATCCAAACATTAATACTTTCATCTTTTTTCGAATATGGTAATTGTTTTATTTTGATTTTTTATTTTTCACTGGATTCATTGCTTCAAGCATATTATTTACCCGAAGCAATTCGGAAACGCTCCAGGCTTGTGAAATTGCTCCTGAAGGTTTGTATGGAGGATCTCCGTCGTAAAGTTCGGA
>CAZBZA010000445.1:0-3250 GCA_964495865.1 uncultured Lentimicrobiaceae bacterium | reverse complement strand
CCCGTATCTGCCTGTCGAAATGGTTTAAATCCCCATCGAAATACAGAAAAACTTTAGTCCCGATAATATGCGTTATGCCACCGGTATTGTATTTCTCCTGGTTCATCAAACCTATATTGCTCTGTTTCAGGTCCGAATAAGTATTGTAAACGATAAACTGTGTTTTGCGATCGAGGGTGGTCTGAAGTTTTGCTTCAATTTCGGGAATGTATTTTCCGACGTAATCGGCCGTATGTTGGGCAAGTTCCTTCCCATTTAGGTAATAATAAACATCAAAATTGTTAAAACGGAAATAAGTCCAAAGGAAATCGGTGTACTGAACCCTGTTTTTACCAAAGGTCATTTGAGATCCATTATAAAACTGAGCTGAAACAGGAAACGACAACATCCAGACAACCAGAATGATACTAAACATCCTGATCGTTTTAATTATCCCGGAACTGAAAGGTATTTCCATTTACAGCTATATATTTTTCAACCCGCTAAAGTAACAAAAATCAGTGGTTCAATGTTTATGATTTGTATATTAGGTTAATTGATAACTTTAACCCTTCAAATTTAGTATAACTATGAGTACGAATGTGAATAGATTTGTTTTTAATTCATTTGGTGTAAACACTTATGTGTTAACCGATAATACTGGGAAATGCCTGATTGTTGACCCTGCCTGCCAGAGCAAACAGGAAGAAAATGAACTTGCCATGTTTGTTACCGGCAATAATCTTCAGCCTTTGGGCATGGTAAATACCCATTTTCATATTGATCACATTGTTGGCAATACATTTGTTTGCAATACTTTTAACCTCAGGCCACAATGCCACAAAAGCAGTAAGATGTTCTGGGAAACTGCTGTTGAATTTGGCTCGGTATTCGGCATAAAAGTGGAGAACCTGATAGTTCCTTCCGATTTTATTGAGGACGGTGATACTATTACATTCGGAAACTCTGCTGTGCAGGTTTTATATACTCCCGGACATGCTGATGGAAGCGTATGCTTTGTGAACCATGCCGAACGGTATGTTATAGCTGGCGATGTGCTTTTCCGCGACAGCATTGGCCGTACCGACCTGCCTACCGGCAATTTCGACAGGCTTTACGAAAGTATCACTACAAAACTTTTTACACTTCCTGATGATTATATAGTGTATCCCGGACATGGCCCTGAAACGACAATCGGTTATGAAAAATTAAACAATCCCTTTTTAGGTGGATAGATTTTCAATAAAAAAGCCCCCTGAAAACCAGAAGGCTTTTATTTAAAAACAGGTGATATCAAAAATTTAGGTACTGTACTACAAACAATGTTTTTTCTCAACGTGATTTTAGAAATATCTTGGTGTCAGGATTCTTTTAGCTACATTAATATCGAAGCTTAAACGAATTTCGTGCGAACCTTTGTTATATGATTTTAATTCGTTAAGCCAGATGTCATATGAATATCCAACTCGAAAATTCTGGGCTATGTTAATTTCAGTCATAAACGAAACAGCTTTCTCGGTGCGGTAGGATGCTCCTAACCAAATGACCTCGGCAAAAAGGAAACTGGCATTCAAATCCAATTGAGGAGGTGAATTTTTAACATATTTTGCCAACACCGAAGGACGGAAAATTACATTTTCTCCAACAGGAATTGCAACACCTGCCATACCGTAAAAATGGGTAAGTAATTTGGTAACCTGTGTGTTGCCTTCCGAATCCTGCACCAGAAGAGTTTGATTCTGCAACAACTGGTGTGATGAAAGTCCGGCATAAAAACTCTTTGAGTAGTAGTAAACTCCGAAATTGGCGTCGGGGGTCACTTTTTTCTCAACCCTGTTTGTCAGGAATGGATCACTCTCACTTTGAGCTTTAATATCATTCCAAACAATTCCATTACTTTTAACTCCGGCCTGAATACCAAAAGATAGTTTTCCTTTCGGGAAAATGATACGATAAGCAAATGTAGCCATCGCCGATGTATTCGACATAGGACCAATACGATCGTTGTAAATCTGGCCACCTAAAGCAAGGTTCTGATTATTGAGAGGAGAATGAAGTGAAGCGCTTATGGTCTTTGGTGCGCCATCAATGTTAACCCATTGATTACGGTAAAGTAAATCGGCGGAGAGAAGCTCGCGGCTGCCTGCATATCCGGGATTAACAGCCAACTTATTAAACATGTACTGGCTGAACAAAGGATCTTGCTGAGCAAATAATAATGATGATAATATAAAGAAGAGTATGGTAAGGAGCGATTTCATGTTTCAGAGTGTTTACAAGTTTACTAAGTTCTAATTCGAAAGTCTGATATACTTTTCGATTACACTCTAATTTTCAACAATTGTGCCAAAGTTTATAATCAACTGTTATACTGAATCTTAGAGTCAGATATCTAAAATCAGATTTTGTGCTGGTCCCGTTTTGGGAATAGGTGTTCTGTTTTGGATTGTTGTACGAAAATGGCAGCTCGCAACCCAGACAGCCCGGTTTTCAAATGGTTTTAAAGCTTGATTTCTCAAAACAGGAAATAGAATACTTATCTGGTACAAAGCAATAATGCTAAAAATTTTGATACCTAAAAACCTATTGATTCCGTATTTCAAAAAAACTTTGAATACGGGGCTGAGCCCGGCTTGAAATAGTTTATATGAATACCCAAACCCAGATTACAATTATTTTTATAATCGCGGCAATAAAAAAGATTAAAAAGCTAACTACCAAACTACGAAACGTGACAATTCCTGTAAATCAACTATTTTGATCTACAGGAATTGTATTGATTACCAATCGCTTATGCTATATATCGTGTTTGATAACGGTAGTTAGCCGTTGGTAAAAAAAATCAAGAATACAAGCTAATCCTCATTCCAGCGCAATAATACCCAACCCGTGCGGGTATCAATATCATTAAGTTTTAGAATGAAATAAAATGTTCCGGCTGGCAGTTTATTTCCCTTTTCGTTGGTGCCTTCCCAAAATACGCTAGTGTTGTCATATCCTTTAAATTCGTGTATCTTGTCGCCCCAGCGGTTGAAAAGCAGAACCGTATTATTTGGATAGTCCTCAATTCCGCGAATAAACCAGGTGTCATTGCTCCCATCTCCGTTCGGTGTCACCAGATTGTAGATTTCGATAAATTCACGAACCGGGAATATGGTGATCACCACAATGGCGGTTGCACATTTGGATGGCATGCCTCTGTCGCAGATCATGTAAGTCAGCGTATCATTGCCGGTGAAGTTCAGGTACGGGGTGTAAACGATGGATCCGT
>CAZBZA010000444.1:0-3252 GCA_964495865.1 uncultured Lentimicrobiaceae bacterium | reverse complement strand
CTATTGCATTATGAACCCACGTTCATTACCTTTGTATGAAATCCGGGTGTTATGAAAACTCAACTCTTACTGAAAGTGGTTTTGGTTCTCCCAATAATCCTTTTTGCCGATTGGGTGATAATGGTTCTGTTGGGTTGCGCCTCCTGCCTGTTTGGATTTGGTGAAAATTATTTCTGCGGATCGTACTGTTTAATCGGGAAAGGGATATTACTTTTATCAGCGGTATTATTTATTTACCTGCTGGTACCCGATATCAGGAAGATACTGAACCATAACAAACATGCCAAGGCCAGTTAGAAACCGTAAAATCAACAATCCGCCGAAAATGGCTGGTTTCAGGCCATTTGGCATGCCGTTGTGCGATCTGGAGGTGGTTAAATTTCAGTATGACGAATACGAAAGCATTAACCTCATCAATTATCAGGGGCTTCCGCAGGACCAGGCGGCTGAAAAGATGGGTGTTTCGAGGCCGACATTTACCCGCGTTTATAACAGGGCATTAAAAAAAATAGCAAAAGCATTTGTTGAGTGCCTTGCCATTGAAATTGAAGGAGGTAATGTTGAATTTGGGAAACAATGGTTTAAATGCAACAAATGTTTCAAATTGATTGAAGGAATTGAAAACCATATAAAATGCAAAGGATGCGACTCCTATGGCAATAAAGAACTTGTAAATCTGAATGTTATAAAATGAATTGTACAACCTGTGATGATAAAGTCTGCCGAAAGCAACAAGCTTCCTGTAGCCGTGAAAGTTTTGATAAAGAAGAAGTTATCTCCCAATACAAGGAAACCGCAACCAGCCAAATAGTAGAAGCTGCCGCTGAACTTGTTGATTTTGGCCGTGCCGGATCACTTTCACGCGTGGAGGAAATTATGGAGTTTGCTGCCACCATGAACTACAAAACACTTGGCCTGGCCTATTGCTACGGCATGGAACAATATGCCATCGCTCTTGAAAAGCTTCTTACTGCAAAGGGATTTAACGTTTCAGCGGTTTCATGCAGCGTTGGTGGACTGAAGCAAAGTGAAGTGAATTCCGAAAGCTGCATTCACAAAGTTTCGTGCAATCCATTGGGGCAGGCACAGCAGCTGAATGCCGAAAAAGTAGATTTAACTTTGGTAGTAGGAATTTGCATGGGCCACGATATTATTCTGAATCGTACACTTGATATGGATTTCACAACCCTGGTAGTTAAAGACCGGAAATTTGATCATTCACCGTTGAAAGGAATTGCAAAGTAATATGAGCATCCTGCATACTCAGAATACAAAAATCGCATTTGCCCATTCGGAGAAGAATACTGCATAAATCAACTCAAAATTTATAATTTTACCTGGACAAATAACTAAAAAAACTAACAATGGGAAAGCAAGGAATTATTTCAGCATCTGTTGACATTGAAAAATTATTGGAAATGTTAAATGCAGCTCTTTCGGAAGAGTGGCTGGCCTATTACCAATATTGGATTGGAGCCCGTTTAATGGAGGGCCCGATGAGAAGTGAAGTGGAACCTGAATTGTTAGTACATGCCGATCAGGAACTCGGTCATGCTGTGTTGGTTGTAAACAGGATTATACAACTTGGCGGAACTCCGGTTATTAATCCGGTAGATTGGACAAAACTTGCCCGCTGCTCGTACGATGCTCCTACTGATCCATATATCGAAGTTATTCTGGAGCAAAATCTTAAAGGCGAACGCTGTGCCATACAACGTTATCAGGAGATTGCAGATTTTACAAATGGTAAAGACCATTCAACACATCAGATGGCTGTTACAATTCTGAATGAAGAGTTAGAACACGAAAATGATATTGAGGATTGGCTAACCGACCTGCAAAGGATGAAAGAGGAATTCAGGAAAATAAGGTTATAGCTTAAAATATCAACACGTTATAATCGTATACTTTATAAATTGAGTAAACATACAAAGTAAAATGAAAATAGCAGTTCCGGTTACCAGTACCAACCAGGTTGACGAACACTTCGGCCATTGTGAATTTTATAGTATTTTCACTATATCCGAAAAAAATGAAATAACCCATATTAATACAATTCCTTCCGTTCAGGGATGTGGCTGTAAGTCAAATATAGCCAGTGTTCTGGCTGCCGACGGCGTAACAATTATGCTGGCCGGCGGAATCGGAGGCGGTGCCATAAATGTATTGTTTAATTCAGGTATCGAAGTGATAAGAGGCTGCTCCGGCGACGCACAGGAAGTGGTTAAAAGCTTTATCGCAGGGACAGTTACTGATAGCGGTGAAAGCTGTCACCAGCACGAATCGCATCATGGAGAAGGTGGTGGCGGACATCAGTGTAGTCATTAAATTTTAAAGTATTTAAAGTGTCTTTTTGCGTGCTTTTATCCGCTTAATACAGTTAATTTAAACACTCAAATCATTAACAAACTTCAGATTCTTTCATGCAGATTATCAGGAACATATACCAGTTTTACTACCAGGGTTTCAAGAGTATGACCGTGGGTAAAAAGCTATGGGCTATCATACTTATTAAACTGGCAATCATGTTCCTGATACTGAAATTGTTCTTTTTCCCAAACTACCTGAAAACCAACTTTGATACCGACCAGGAGAGGAGTGATCATGTGATTGAACAACTGACTAAATAAGGGTTACTGGTTTCATGTTTCAAGTTTCTGGTTGATCCCTTTCTCCCTTACTCCCTATTGTCACCTTGCCAACCTAACCTACACAATCCAGAACCAAAAAGCAAAAAGAATTCAAAATGCAAAATTCAAAATGCAAAGTTCAAAATTAGGTACAACTGAAGCGAATTGATCGAAACATTGTTTGCATAGGCCAACTTTGTCCTGCTACTTTTTCCCTTTGAAGCTCATATCATTACTCTGTTAAACAATTTTGAATTTTGAATTTTGCACTTTAAATTTTGAATTACTTATTTTCACATTTCTCAATTTTATGCCAAAAAATACATCAGGTTGAAAGATTAAACACTCATAAGCAATAATTTCTCTCAAATAAACAACAACATATGGAAAACATCGACTTTTCGCTCGTAAACTGGTCACGGGCACAATTCGCACTCACTGCCATGTATCACTGGTTGTTTGTGCCGCTTACCCTCGGGCTATCGTTTATCATCGCATTTATGGAAACGCTGTATGTGCGTACCGGCAATCCCGAATGGAAACGGATCACAAAATTCTGGATGACGATTTTTGGTATCAATTTCGCCATCGGCGTTGCAACCGGAATTATTCTCGAATTTGA
>CAZBZA010000443.1:0-3261 GCA_964495865.1 uncultured Lentimicrobiaceae bacterium | reverse complement strand
AGTCGAGTTCCGGCGTCGTGCTCCTGAGTTTTTCTTTCAGCCGGTCGATACGTGCCGTATCTGTGTTGACTTTTGCTGTGATAATGTTGTTTTCTTTTGTCATTTTGTTTTCTCCTTTTCTCCTTTTTAAGGTTATTAAACTTTCAGTATTAATTTATTTTATAATTTATTTATTACCAGGTTTTTAAACTGACTTTCCTACTTTAACTTTTATTCTTTTACCTGCCTTCTTTTCCAAAAATGAGTTTAACTCATCTGCAGTGCGAATCCTCCGGGCAACTATTTCGGTAACTCCTTTTCTGAAACTGCGGATGGTGTATTTGAAATTATTTTGATCGAACATTTCGCACATTACAATATGCTCTGTCGGATCGTCGGTTTCCTGTTTGCACTCGTGACCAAAACCATAAAGTACGGTAATCCCGTTTACGACATCCTGCGAGGTCCATTGCACTTCGCCGTAACCGCCAAATTCGTTGTGCCAGAAATGCACCCATCTGTGCATATCACTGCGCCAGCCGGCTACAGCAATTTGTTTCGTATCATCAAGAGCGCCTCCGTACGATGGAACCATCAAACCTTCTTCGGTGCCCAGTGAAGAAAATTTTTCAAAAGCTTTTGGCCAGTTGAAAATGATTTCGCGCTGAAACTCGCCGTTTTTAGTAATCCTGCCCATCCAGCTTCCACTAAAATAGTCACGGAATAATTTTGCTGTTAACTCTGCCATAATTCATTTTTTAATAGAAGCAAATCCAAAAAAAATTGTATCGTTTCTCTATTATCAAAATTACAGTCATATAGAATCAGGTACAATACCGATGCTTCCGTATTTTATTATCTTTGCATCAAGTAAACTCCATTTCTAGTTCCATCTTTACAGGGCTGCCATCTACTTCGAACTTCCATCTTCTTGAATCTTCCTCGCTTTATGGTTAAAAATCCTTACAATTACAGCATCTTTTTCGATTTTATTGAATCCTACCTGCCATCGGGTTTTCAGAATATTAATCCGGATGATCCGATTATGCAGCAGCTGGAGCAGGTAATGGAGGAGAATAATCAGTTTATTACAATGGCTGACCTGGGTCAGATTAAGTTTCTGCATGTTAGTGAGGGAATACGTAAAATGCTTGGAGTAGAGCCAGGTGAACTTAATCCCGGTCATTTTGTGGAAGTAACACACCCGGATGATTTAAACAGGCTGGGCCTTTTAAGAGCGCAAACATTTGTTGTGGAGAAGGAGGTCCTGGAAACCCAAAAGGGAAGTGCATTGGTGTCATTCACTTTAAGATTGCGCAATACTGACGGGGTATTCCGTAATCATATTTGCCAGGCCTATTTTTTCTATTCTCCGGGACCTCATAAGGCAGTTTATCTCCTTCAGGTTATCAGTAATGTTGACTGGTTTAAAATGAAAAAACAAGAGTATCATCATTATAAAGGAAAAGATTTATCTCTTTTTAAGTACCCGGATGAAGACCTTCTAAAGATTTGCCCTGGCTTATCTGACCGGGAACTGGATATCATAAAACTGATAGCGAAAGGCCTTAGCAGCAAACAAATCGCCGATAAACTATTTCTGAGCGTTTACACTGTAAATACACACCGTTCCAATATTTTGGAGAAATCGGGAAAAGCATCTGTTCCGGATCTGATTTATGAACTGAAGGAGCAGGGGCTTCTGTAGATCAAGACCCAAGTCTCAAATTCCAAGTCTCAAATTCCAAGGGGATTAATTATTACTGAGTGCCGAGTGCCTGGTGAATTGTATTGCTTTCCCTTTGGTGGTTCTGTTTCTTAGTGTTCCTGAGTGAACTTAGTGCCTTAGTGGTATGATAAAAAAGGATGGCGATTTGAATATCTGAAAAATCTAATTATGAACGAGGAACCCGGAGCTTGGAATTGGGGTTGACAAGGGACCCCAAACCCTGTAGGGGCTTACCGGTGACGAGTAATAATTTTAATTTTTAACTTGTAAACGTGGGGCTTGGGATTTGGGATTTGGAATTTGGGTCTTGAGATTTTTTGTCTGTTTTATCATTGTCATTACAGTGTGTCAAAGAACGTTACTCCAATACATGACCGTCTCAGTCATCGTCCCCGGCTTCCTTTATTTTTAAAAGCTTTTGCTGCGCTTCTTCTTTTATTTGTTGCAGTTCTTTTATCTGTTCGTGGTAAGCTGAATCCACTTCAATCAGCACCTCGTTAGTTAGTGTTTCAAGATAATTTATCCTGCTTCCCAACACTTTGAGTTTGATTACCAGTTTCTCAATTTCCTCTTTCTTATTCTCCATTTCAGTATATTTTTTGAAAGCAATTGTCAGAAATTTGTAACAATAATGAAATAAATGACTGTCAGCTGAAAGCAATTGTATTGATACTAAGTTGAAGACTCAAAATTAGACCTGAATTAAAATGATATCAATACAGATGATTCTGTATTTTTCTTCTACATTTACCAATTGAAAGCTATAGAAATAAAATATATGGAAAGTATGACTGATGAATACCTGGATTACAGCTTGTTTCTAAATTTTTTTGACACTTTCTCTCAAACCGGAGTCGAAGGGATTGCTCCTGATGATCCGATGATGGTTGAACTTGACCAGATGATGGAGATGAACAACCAGCTTTTTTATATTGCTGACGTGATCCTGCTGGATATTCTATTTATAAGTAAGCGGGTTACTGAAATGTTTGGGATTGAACCTGACAAAGTAAGAACCGGTTTTTTCCTTACTACAACTCATCCTGACGACCTCAGGAGACACCATTTGGTAAGGGCGAAGCTGATAAGCATTGCACAAGAGTTATACATTAAAAAAGAGGGAAGAAGAATAATTTCATCAAATTTCAGGGCAAGGCAACCCGATGGAAGTTATAAAAATCTTTTATATTCCTGCAACTTGTTTTACAGCAAAGTTCCATACGAATCGGTCTTCCTGGTGCTGGTTATTACTGATATCTCTATGTTTGAAACCATACACAAAGGATTTCATTTTTATAATGGGGAAGATCTCAGATATTTCAGATACCCTGATGATGAACTTCTTATGGAAGGGAACATATTTTCGGATGCCGAATTCAGGATAATTGAGCTGATTGATGAAGGGTTCAGTACTAAAGAGATTTCGGAGAAGCTTTTCCGAAGCCCGTTTACAATCAATACCCATCGCACCAATATCATTAAGAAATCGGGTAAGTCGTCAATTACCGAAGTGATACATGATTTGAAGGAGAAGGGGCTGCTGTAGCTAAAGG
>CAZBZA010000442.1:0-3269 GCA_964495865.1 uncultured Lentimicrobiaceae bacterium | reverse complement strand
TGTGCCAGTGTAGGGCTGATGTGATGTTTTAGGCGTTTGGTGCTGATATTAAGTGTGTCGGATCCGCTCTTGGCACTTTTAAGTTTTTTACGATCTTCATCCATGAGTCCCATCATGGTTTCTTTGTAAATGACAAGACTATTTTCAAGGACTTGTTGTATGGTGAGCGAACATTTTTGTATAATGGTATCGGAGGTTACATCGCTGCTGAAATCATTTTCAAGGTCTTCGGTTTTGCGATCGTTTGTACGGCGGACATGTATCCTGTGAGTGCGGTAAACAAGGAAACCTGCAAGGAACAACAACGCAAATGTTGCAATTATTCCTCCATAAAAGAGAATTACTGCCGCTAAAAGCGACACAAGAAATGCGGCAAGAGCTGTAAAAAACCAACCCCCGATAACCGAAAGCACACCGGTTATACGGTAAACGGCACTTTCGCGACCCCAGGCGCGGTCGGATAATGATGTGCCCATTGCTACCATAAACGTAACATAAGTGGTTGATAATGGCAGTTTTAGTGAAGTTCCGAGTGCTATAAGCATACTTGCCACAACAAGGTTAACACTGGCCCTGAGCATATCAAAAGCTGCTCCGTCGGGCATTTGTTCAACTGTAATTTCATCGGGAGGATTGAACCGGCTTTCGAGCCATTGGCTTATTCGTGCAGGTGTATGCCGGTCAATAGCCATCGCCATGTTCATTGTACCTCTTACCAGGTTTCGCGACAAAATAGATGAGTTAAACCTTTCAGCACCTTCACCCTGGCGGCTGAGATCAACTGAGGTTTCAATAACTGACCGGGCTTTTTTTGATGTCCATAGTGTTACAGCCATTACAATTCCTGCAATCAGTAACATCCAGGTTTCTGTCTTCACATCATTATTAAGACCTGTCATGAGGAATGTATTGGGATCAGCACCCGGAGCGGCAGAGAATAACTGGTATGCTTTTAGTCCGGCAAGCGGAACCCCGATAAAGTTTACCAGGTCATTTCCGGCAAATGCCATTGCCAGTGCAAAAGTTCCGGTGAGTACAATGATTTTCAATACATTAATCCGGAAGAGCAGCATAAGCAATTGCAAAATAACTGTCCAGGCAACAAAGCTTGCCAATATAATAGAGGAAGTATGATTATTTATAAATTCAAGATGTTCATTAGTGATGAATGAAGCTCCTTTTGCTCCTTTGATCAGCATGAAATAAGTAATTCCGGTAATTGCTATGCCTCCCCAGATGGCTGCATAGTATTTCAGGTTAAACCTTAAATTGAACGTAAACAGTAATCTGGTGATATACTGTATCAGTGCTCCGACACTGAATGCAATAGCTACCGAAACCAGAATACCCGATATTATAGCAAGCGCTTTACCTGAGTTAATGTACTGTCCAAGCTCCTGAAGATTCTGGTCATTCCCGGTAATTTTTATTATTGCAACGGCAACTGAAGCTCCAAGCAGTTCAAACACTATGGATACTGTTGTGGATGTAGGCAGCCCAAAAGTGTTAAACAAATCGAGCAGGATAACATCCGTAATCATAACTGCCAGGAAGATGATTAATACTTCGTTATAACTGAACTGACCCGGATAAAAAAGCCCTTTTCGCGCAATTTCCATCAGTCCGCTGGAGAAAGTGGCTCCAACCATAACTCCAACGCTGGCAACAACAAGCACTGTTTTAAAGGAAGCAGCTTTGGCCCCGACGGCTGAATTCAGAAAGTTAACGGCATCGTTGGCAACGCCAACCATAAGATCCGAAAATGCCAGAAAAAAAAGGATGATGACAAAAATCAGGTAGATACTATCCATCAATTCAATTATTTAATCAGCTGCAAAATTAAGGAAGCTAAAAGTAAGCATATGCTATCGTATGTTAAGTTAATGTTAATTCGAACATTACTTTGTATTGCTTGCAATGGCCTGGTTCACATTAATAATATGGTCAGCCAGTGTTTCGCAGTGTTTTATGAGTTCAACATAAAATTCGGCATGTTTATAGTCGTTTTCACCCGATTCGATTCTCTGTTTGTTTTTTTGAAGAAGTTTGTCGCGTAACTCATTAATCTTAATTTCGTTTTCAGCAGCTTTTGCAAGAATGCCCGGACGGTATTCCTGCGAAAGATTTTCGGTCATGGTTGCCATGGCTTCGTTTACAAGG
This sequence comes from uncultured Lentimicrobiaceae bacterium, assembly GCA_964495865.1. GTDB lineage: Bacteria > Bacteroidota > Bacteroidia > Bacteroidales > UBA4417 > UBA4417. Next base: position 1,109 of record CAZBZA010000442.1, on the reverse strand, counting down.
CTGAAAAGCGAAAACAGTTCGTCTCTCATTTCCTGCGAGAACCATGCTTTGGCTTCGTTCTTCTTCTGTATAACACGTTCCATCTGAAAACACTGATCGGCAATGCTCTCAATATCATCTGTTATTTTAAACATAGCTGTGACACGTCGGGAGTTAGCCTCGGAAAGATTGTTTTCGGAGATACGGGTAAGGAAATGAGTTATTTCCCTGTCAATTTCATCCGATTGTTCTTCGTATTTATAAATCCGTTTGCGGAGCTTTTCGTATTTATCATCACCTTTTTCCATCAGGTATTCAGGAATAAGGTTGAACATGGCTGTAGCAAGTTTTCCGAAATTCATGATTTCTTCATGAACCTGCAGGATATCAATTTCATTCATGGCCAGAAAACGCGACTTAAAATAGCGCAGTCTGTAGCTTTTCTTTTCGTTACTGCGGAGCGGTATGATTTTCTCTAACAATTTTTTAAAATATGGAATCAATCCAAACAACAATAGTGTATTAATTAAATTGAAACCTGAATGGAAAATTGACAGCCCGAGAGGAATGGGTGCTTTTGCTAAAAAAGTGGAGTTGCCAGTGATAAATGAAGCAGCATCGGAGGATAATTTTACCAGGAAGCCGAAAAAAGCAAATGCCCATATCAGACCGAAAAAGTTAAAAAGCGTATGCCCTAATGCGAGTCGTTTGGCTGAGCGGTTAGCTACTATTGCAGCCAGGTTTGCTGTAATTGTTGTACCCAGGTTTTCGCCAAGTATCATGGCCGCAGCCGCTTCGTAACTGATATAGCCCTGGTTGCATATCACAAAAGTTAAGGCGATGGTAGCGCTCGACGATTGGATAATTAATGTAATTAACAAACCTGCCGAAGCATAAATCAGGTACTTGCCTGTTCCATAGTTCGAAATAGTAGTAATAAAGGATATAATAGGTGAACTCTCATCAATGCCCGGGAGCGAATTTTTCAGAAACTGAAGTCCAAGGAACAAAATAGCAAAACCTAAAAGAAATTCACCGGCGGCACGGTTTCGGGCTCCGGGCAAAAAAAGCAATGGTAAGCTAAGTCCGAGAACGGGCAAAAGTATGGTTGTGAATTCGAATTTAAAACC
>CAZBZA010000441.1:0-3273 GCA_964495865.1 uncultured Lentimicrobiaceae bacterium | reverse complement strand
GTGCTATTATTTCGCCTGGCTTGACTTTCGATTTTACCGGGTAGGTTTCAATATTCTCGTAATAATCGGCCATGGTATCGGCAAGCGTGTGAGCCCATTTCCTGAATTCGGCATTATCCATAGGAACAGTTTTTTTTGTAAAAGTAAGAATTGTGGAAATCAGGACAGGATTTTTTCTTTGGTAAAACTGCAAAGATAACCTTACACCGCATTTTTTAACTTTAAAAGAAACTCTCCACGAACTTTGTGCTCTACGATCCTGTGTAAAAAGAATCTTGAAAATGAGTAATTATTTGAGTTCCCGACTGCCCTCATAAGTTATGTTTAAAAGAAAATCAGTTGAATTTCAGTGTTTAACTCAATTCGAATCATAAGCTGAAAGTTCATACTTTTGCACACTTATTTTTAAGCGGTTTCTTTTGAAAGTGAAATCCTGCGTATAGAAATATCTGCCTTCACCTGATAATATTAATGAACAAGAACTACATCCCTTATGCTTTTTACTTTGCTTTGGCTGTAACAGGCATACTGGGTATTTTGTCATTTTTAAATACAGAAAAAACGATTCTGGGCTATACCCTGAAACCAGTGAATATTTTTTCCGATATCCTGGTTGACAGTTCGCAAATTAAACAACAGCTGTTTAAGGATACGCTTGTAGATAAATCCAACAAATGCCCGGCAGATGTTGTATGTTTCCGCAATTTTACAAAAGAAGAATTCCCTCTCGATAATCTGCTTGGACAAATTTTACTTGCCAAATCCAAAAAAGCTAAGGTCCGTATTGCCTGGTATGGCGATTCGTTTTCCGAAGGCGATATTCTTGTCAGCGATTTGCGCGATACACTTCAGAGTTTGTATGGGGGCAATGGCGTTGGCTTTGTGCCAATTACTTCCGAAATAGCCGGTTTCCGCCGATCGGTAATTCACTCATTTGCAGGATGGAATACCACTTCCATTCTTACTAATCCGGGTTCGAAAAATCTGGGAATCAGCGGCTTCAGCTATTCTTCCGATTCGGGGAATTACGTCTTTTATAAAGGAAGCGACCATTTCAGGCATACTTCTACCTTTAGTACGTTCCGGTTGTTTTACTCGTCGTCATCCGGTCATAAAGCACGGATTGTTATAAACCGCCGCGATAGCCGCATCCTCGAAATGCCTGCGTCGGAATTGCCTGCCATGATTACGGTTAAGGCTGATTCCATCCGGCAGGTAAAAGCAAGTCTCGATCAGTATGGGATAAATTGTTATGGTGCTTCGCTTGAAGATGAAACCGGAATTTACATTGATAATTTTGCCATAAAGGGTAATTCGGGACTTGGTTTACAAGGGATTCCGGCTAAAAACCTGGCCGCTTTCGACAGTCTGCTGAACTACGATCTTATTGTATTGCAATTCGGATTAAATGTTTCGAATTCGCCTACAAAAGATTTTACTTCCTATGTAAAAGGAATGGCTAAGCTTGTGAATAAGTTGAAAACTGCTTTCCCGGGAACTCCTATTTTACTTTTGTCGGTTTCGGATCGCAGCCAGCGCAAACAAGGGCAATTTATTACGATGGCAACAATTCCGTTGCTGATTCAGGCTCAGGAAAAAATCGCTTTTGATAATAAACTGCTTTTCTGGAACCTTTTCGAGGCCATGGGAGGCGAAAACTCAATGGCTGAGTTTGCCAATTCCAAACCTGCACTTGCCAATAAGGATTATACTCACCTTAATTTCGCCGGTGGCCGGAAAGTCGGTTTATCGCTGGCCAGGAGTTTCATCCATGAAGTTGAATTATATGAAAGAAGGAGGATCAGCCTTGCCGCGAAAACTAAATAAAGTACTTATATTCATCAGTTTACTGATTGCTGTGCAAAGTAATGCACAAATTATTGATGCCGATTCGCTGGTAATTAATGATACTGTTGTTGCAGGTGAATTTCCTTTTATCAATTACGAAGCGGATACATTAATTTCAGCATCGGGTTTAGCCCCCTTTTTTAACAAACTGCTGAAACTTGAAAATGGCGATTCCTGCCAGGTAAATATTGTCCATATTGGCGACTCGCATATTCAGGCTGATTTTCTTACGCGCGAAGTACGTAAAAACTTTCAGCTCCGTTTTGGTAATGCAGGACGCGGATTGGTGTTTCCGCTCAGGGTTGCAGGAACTAACGAACCTGCCGATTACCGTTCATCATCAAATATAAGCTGGTCGGTAGCTAAAATTAACGGACAGGCACGAACTCCCGAACCCGGAATTTCAGGCATATCGATGCTTACAAAAGAAGATGGAGGATATTTCGATATCACGACATTTGATCACGACGATCTCAATTATTCCTTCAGCAAGGTTACATTGCTTCACGCGAAAGATTCGCTGCAATTCGATTGCCGTATTTCTGATTCGCCTGCCAAATTCGGTTATCTCATGTCGGCGATGCCATTGGAAACCGGTGATATTCAAACCCAGGTACCTTTTTTGCAGCCTACTAATTTTGTGCGCGTTTATTCAGTTCTTACCGAGGCTAGTCAGCAATCAGCTACCATCAACGGCGTGATTCTGCAAAATGACAACCCTGGAATTCTATATCACAGCATCGGGATTAATGGAGCTCATTTCAGCGATTACAATAATTCGCCCTTGTTTTATAAACAGATGTGTGTTTTAAAACCCGATCTTGTCATTATATCGCTGGGTACCAACGAAGGGGCAAATACTAAAATTACAGAAGACGAAATTATTGCTTCAGTTGTCGTCATGGTGAAAAATCTGAAATCGGTCAATCCTGAAGCCGCAATATTGATCACTACTCCGGCTGATGATTATTTTAAGAAAAAGTATAAAAATCCATACCTCGAAACCGTTCAGCGTGCATTAACGAAAAGTGCTGAAATTGAAAATATTGCCTGCTGGGATTTGTATTCAATTGCTGGCGGTTACGGTTCGTGTGTGGAATGGCGTAAAGCAGGTATGTTGCAACGCGACGGAGTACATTTTAATAAACAAGGTTACACTTTACAGGGCTTGCTTCTGTATAACGCATTAATTGACAGCTATCTGAAATATGCAGCAGATTGATTTAAATAAACTTTTTCAGGAATTTGTTTACAATCCTAAAGAGCCGATGATTTTCAGCAGCGGTTTCTTTTTGTTCCTTTTCCTTGGGTTTATTGCTGTGTATAGTGTTGTTTATAAGCACAATACGCTTAAAAATATATACCTTACGCTGTTTTCTATCTTTTTCTATTATAAATCGAGCGGACTCTATTTTATTCTTCTGC